>CAVFND010000005.1:0-19675 GCA_963623615.1 Oscillibacter sp. ER4
TATTCCGGCACACTTCGCTGAACTCTTCAATCCGGCCTGTTATTTGACGCTTACCGCTGTGCGTTCCGGACCTTACTTTTTTGATGCGCTTACTGCTCAAATTTCTTCGACCAGTCGCGGTTTTCGCGCTTGGCGGTCTGCGTTTCGTGAACGCCGTCCGCCTTGCGCTCGTACTCGTGCGAGTTCGTCGCCTCCTGGATCGCAAGATAGCCCCAGAAGGTCTCCAGATTGTCCGGCCAGACGATCTGGTTTGCGAGCAGGTCGCTCTCCGCCTCCGGCAGGCGGTGCAACACGCGGTTCAGAAGCGTTGCCGTCTCGGCGCGGGTGAGGTTCGCCGCAGGGCGGAAGGTGTTGTCCTCGTAGCCGCCGATCCAGCTGCTGCCGTAGGCCTTGCCGATCTCATCCTTTGCCCAGGAGGTCGAAATATCGGTGAACGGCGTGTCGCCTGCCTCGGCGGTCTCGTCAAAGCGTGCGATCATCGCGGCGAACTCCGCGCGCGTGATGGGCGCGTTCGGGCGGAACGTGCCGTCGGGATAGCCGCTGATGACGCCCATCTTCGAGAGCGTAGACACTGCCGTGCTGTACCACGCGGTATCCGAAACATCGCTGTAAGCGTTGTCCTTCGTCAGGTTCTGCGTGCGCACGCCGTCCTTGAGCAGCCGGAAGAGCACGGTCGCCACCTCGGCGCGGCTGATGCTCTGATTGGGCCTCACGGTGCCATCCTCGTAACCGAGCAAGAAAGCGTAATGGTCCTCGCCATTGAGCATCGCGGGAATCGGCGCAAGCGTCGTCTCAGACTTGTCCGAATTCGAATCGTCCGGCTTGGGAGTCGGGGTCGGTTTCGGGTTCGGCGTCGGCGCGGTGCCGGGCTCGAGCTTCTTCCGCGAGCCGGTCAACCACCTCATCCGCCTGCATTTTGCCAAGAAGGACAAAACGCTGAATGACGCGCTGAACCGCCTCGAATCCCTGCGCGAAAAGATCCCTGCCAAGAGGTAATGGGATGCCGCCCACACAGGCATTCTACGCGGCATCGCGCCGTCCATCCTTGATCCACGTTTCTGTAAATAATCGTTTTTTTCGATGAAATCGCCTTGGCCGACTGCAAATTTCGATTTTACTTTTCGCGTTATTCTATCTAAAATATAGTCCTCGCCGCTGTTATCGCAGCGGCGGGGATTATTGCATTTTTAGGAAAGAGGTACGAAATGAAAAAGCTGTTTTCTCTGCTGCTTTGCGTCGTGATGGTGCTTTCTCTGGTCGCCTGCGGCTCGAAGACTGATGACACGCAGACGCCCGACGATTCTCAGGACACCGCTCCCGAGCTCTCCGGCACGATGAAGGTCGTCGCCACCGGCGATGTCTACGGTCCCCTGTTTGACGCGTTCACCGCCGACACCGGCGTGGAGGTCGAATGCCTGTCCATGTCCTCCGGCGAGGTGCTCTCCAAGCTCCGCGCTGAGGGCGGCACTCCGTCTGCTGACCTGTGGTTCGGCGGCGGTATCGACGCATTCATGAGCGCCAAGGACGATGATCTGCTCGAGCCCGTCACCTTTGACGCGGCCGCTGAGCTCGGCGACGAGTACAAGGATGCCGAGGGCTACTGGTACTCCAAGGGCATCACCATCGTTGGTTTCCTGCTCAACAACTCCCTCATGGAGGAGCTGGGCCTGACCGCTCCCGAGAGCTGGGACGACCTGACCGACAGCCAGTATGAAGGCGAGATCGTCATGTCCAACCCCGCCGTCTCCGGCACCAACTACGCCGTGGTCAACGCACTGCTGCAGGCCAAGGGCGATCAGGGCTGGAACTACTTTGAGGCTCTGAACAACAACATTGCCTACTATGGCAAGCGCGGCTCCGACCCGAAGAACAAGGTCTCTTCCGGTGAGTTCGCCGTCGGCATCTCTTACATCGACGCCAGCATTGAGCAGGCCGCCGAGGAGAATGACCTGACCATCGTCTATCCCTCTGACGGTATGCCCTGGGTCCCCGAGGGTGTGGCCGTGTTCAAGAACGCCGAAAACGTCGACGCTGCCAAGTATTTCGTCGAATGGCTCTTCAGCAGCGACGATCATCTCCGTCAGCTCGCCGAGATTGAGCAGAAGAACGGCATCAAGGTCATCAAGCCCAGCATCGAGAACCTCGAGCTGTCCTATGATCCCTCGCTTCTCATGACGGAGGACCTGTCCCTGTTCGGCTCCCAGCGCACCGAGATCCTCGACCGCTTTGAGCCCCTGATGGGCGACAAGGCCGCCACGGAATAATGAAGTCCGCCGGCATTATCCAAAAAAACACGGAAAAAAGGACATCTCACGATGTCCTTTTTTCCCTATGTGAAAACGCGGCCGACAAGTTGATCCTGTTTGTGCTGCTCGGAAGCGTGCTGCTGTTCATCCTCTGGCCCATCGCGTGCATCGCGCTGCGGAGTCTGCGCGGCGCGGACGGCGGCGTGAGCTTTGCGATGTTCTCCACCGTTCTGCGCCAGTACGGCGAGAGCCTGCGCAACAGCGTATTTGTCGGCGTTTTCACGGCGGCGCTGTCCACCGTTCTCTCACTTTCGGCAGCGCTTGTGTGCGCTACGGCGCGGGGCTGGAAAAAGACGCTCTGCATGATCGTCATGCTCGTCGCCATGGTGTCGCCGCCATTCGTCTCGTCGCTCGCCTACATCCAGCTCTACGGGCGGCGCGGGTGGATCACCTACCGCCTGCTGCACCTGAGCCTGAACCCTTACAACCGCTGGGGCGTTATCCTGATGCAGTCGGTCTCGTTCGTGCCGCTCAACGCGATGTTTCTCTCCGGCATTCTCGAAAAGCTGGATGAGGGCAGTCTTCGCTCGGCGCGCGACCTCGGCGCATCGGGCGGGGCGATCCTGCGCGATATCGTCCTGCCGCTCATCCGGCCCGCGACGCTCGTGTGCCTGCTGCTCTCGTTCGTCCGCTCGCTCGCGGACTTCGGCACGCCCATCATCATCGGCGGGCGCTTCAGCACGCTGGCTGCGGACATCTATTTGCAGGTCGTGGGATACTCGGACCTTGAAAAGTCCTCGGCAATGAATATGTTCCTTCTCATCCCTTCCATTATGTTCTTCTTCGTCTATCGCGCGCTGATGCGATGCTCGGACAAGCTGACCGACAGCAGCCGCACCACGCAGACAGAGCTCGGCCTTTCGCTGCCGCGCTGCGGTGTGATAGGCTGGGGCATGATCGTGCTGAGCGCCGTCTTCTTCGTGATGATCGTGCTGCAATACGGCTGCGTGTTCCTCTCGGGTTTTTTGAAGAGCACGAAGGGCGTCTACTCCTTCACGCTGCAATACTGGAACCAGCTCTGGCGCATCGGTTCATCGACGATGCTGCGAAGCGTTGAATACGCGCTCATCGTCTCCATCGTTGGCACGGTCTTTGCGATGCTCTTCGCCTACTATATGGACCGCCGCCGCATCATCGGCCGCAGCCTTTTCGACTGTCTGGCGACGCTGCCCTATATGCTGCCGGGCACGTGCTTTGGCATCGGCTACATTCTCGCGTTCAACCACGCGCCGCTCAAGCTGACGGGCACGGCCCTTATCGTGCTGGCCAACATGCTCTTCAAGCAGCTGCCGACCTCCACAAAGATCTGCACCGCGTCGCTCGCACTTCTTCCCGAAGTGCAGGAGTGCTCGGCGCGCGACCTTGGCGCGGGACGGCTCGCCGTGCTGCGCGATGTGGTCTTTCCCGCACTGCGGCCCGCTTTTTTGAGCTGCTTTGTGTATAACTTCACGAGCAGCATGACGACGGCAGGCTCTATCATCTTCCTCATCGACGCCAAGCGCCAGCTGGCCGTCTTCAAGCTCTTCGACGCGGTGTATCAGGGCGATTACGCCCTTGCCTCACTGATTGCGAGCATCATCACCGTCAGCGTCCTTCTTGTTGAAGGTCTCGCCTTCCTCATCACCCGGAAAGGAGAAACTCGCCGTGTATCTCGAACTTGACCACCTGAGCAAGCAGTTTGACGGCAAATACGCCGTGCATGCCCTCTCCCTCGGTCTGGAAGAGGGTGGGCTTTTGTGCATTCTCGGCTCGTCGGGCTGCGGCAAGACGACCACGCTCAACATGATCGGCGGCTTTCTCAAGCCCGACGGCGGCAGAGTTCTCCTCGACGGGCAGGATATCACCGTCCTTTCTCCCGAGCGGCGGCCGGTTTCGACCGTTTTCCAGTCCTACGGTCTGTTCCCGCACATGAGCGTGCTGCAAAACGTGACCTACGGACTCAAATTCCGCGGCTATTCCCGCGCGGAGGCCAAGGAAAAGGGCCGCCGGTACTTGGCCCTCGTCGGCCTTGCCGAGCGCGAGAACGCACGCATCGGCGAGCTCTCGGGCGGTCAGCAGCAGCGTGTGGCGCTTGCCCGCGCGCTCATCGTCGAACCAAAGCTCTGCCTTCTTGACGAGCCGCTCTCGAACCTCGACGCGGCGCTGCGCGTGCGGATGCGCGGCGAGCTCAAAAGGCTGCAGCGCGAGCTCGGCACCACGATGGTCTTCGTCACGCACGATCAGGAGGAGGCGCTCATTCTGGCTGATTCCATCGCCGTGATGAGCGAGGGCGAGCTCTTGCAGCTCGGCTCGGCGGAGGAAGTCTTCCGCCACCCCGCAAGCGACTATATCGCATCATTTTTGGGCCTCAACGACATTGTGTGGAAGGATGACGGCAGCGTGCTGAAGGTCATCCGCCACGGAGAAAAGGAGTAAACTTACATGCTTGTTGATATGCACCTGCACGAATGCACCTACTCGACCGACAGCTTTCTCCATTTGAAGGAGATCGTCTCCATCGCCAAGCAAAAGGGGCTGGACGCGATCTGCATCACGGATCACGACAGCATGGGCCTGCGCGAGCGCGCGGAGGCCTATTCCCGCGAGATCGGCTATCCCATCTTCGTCGGCGTGGAATTTTTCTCGCTTTGGGGCGATATCACCGCCTGGGGCATCGACGGCATCCCCGACCACCGCGTCAGCGCGCAGGATTTTATCGACCTGGTGCGTGAAAAGGACGGCTTCTGCGTCTCCTGCCACCCCTTCCGCAACAACAATCGCGGCCTGCGCGAGCACCTGCGCGATGTGCACGGCCTTGACGGCGTAGAGGTGCTCAACGGCAGCACGCCGCTTGAAGAGAACCAGACGGCACTGCGCTTCTGCCGCGAGCTGGGGCTCAAGGCCATCGGCGCGAGCGACGCGCATGTGCCCGAGCAGGTGGGAAAATACGTGACATGGCTGCCCGAAATGGTCACGACGCTGCCCGATTTTGTCACCGCGCTGCACGCGCTGGAAACGCGCCCCGCCATCTGGACGGGCAGCGGATACGACGTTGTCACCGAGTTTTAAGATGGATTTTCAGAAGGCCGGAGCATCATGCTCCGGCCTTTTCTTTCCATTTTGCTTTGTCATGTCCGATATTCATGCAGGAAAACTGTGGTAATATTTCACAAGAAGTCTTTCTCCCACGCAAAAAGATTCTCAAGATTTGGAGAAGTGAAAAATCAGGGATTGACATTTTCCCAGCATGGGAGTATGGTAGCGCCAACAATTTCAAATGCCCGATTGCAAGGTCGGGAAGATAGAGGCGCGGCTGACATAAATAGCGCGTTCGCACCGGCACAGGAAGCCGGAGCGCGCGAAAGGGGATGCCGCCGAAGTGGAAACGGTTCCTGTGCCGTTTGCCGCTGGTTCGTCAGAGAACATCTGCCGGACTGTCACGTATGTGGAGCGCTATCGAGATCGGCAAGCTGTTTGTCCCCCCTGCAAGGTAACGACAAAGCAGTTTGTCGAATTGCAGTACATTTGCAGCCGCAAATGCTTCACAAAGCATTTGCGGCTTTGTTTTTTGTCTGCGTTCGGGAGTGCGAAAACCCGAAAAAAGCAGGACGCCCTGTTTTTTGAAAAATCAATCTCACTCAGAAAGGATACCACCACCATGAAGCTCAGAACCTTTACCGCCCTCCTGCTGGCGGCCATCATGCTCTTCGCACTCACCGCCTGCGGCAGTCAGGCTGCCGACGACAGCAGCAACGATCAGCAGCAGGAACAGCAGGACACCACCACGAACGAAAGCAACGAATTCCGCGTCGGCATGGAGTGCGCATACGCCCCCAACAACTGGCAGGAAAGCGAAGCGACGGACTCGAACGTCCCCGTTGAAAATGTCGCCGGCGCTTACGCCGAGGGCTATGACGTGCAGATCGCCAAGGCCATCGCGGACGGCCTCGGCAAGGAGCTCGTCATCGTCAAGCTCAGCTGGGACGGCCTCATCGACGCGCTCAATCAGGGCCAGATCGACGCCATCATCGCCGGTATGATGGACACTGCCGAGCGCCGCGAATCCATCAACTTCTCCGAGCCCTACCGTGAAACCACCTACGGCCTGATGGTGCTCGCCGATTCCCCGTACCTGAACGCCACGTCCATTCAGGACTTCTCCGGCGCGGCCGTCCTCGGCCAGCAGGGCACAGCGCTCGATGACGTCATCGACCAGATCGAAGGCGTCGACCACCTGAGTCCCGTCGGCAGCGTGCCCGACATGATCTCCCGCCTGCAGCAGGGCACCTGCGACGCCATCGTCATCAACGTTGAGAACGCACAGGGCTACCTCGCCTCCAACCCCAACTTCCGCTTGGTCACCTTCACCGAGGGCAACGGCTTCACGCTGCCGGCCAAGGGCTCCTGCGTGGGCCTGCGCAAGAGCGACACCGAACTGCTCGACCAGATCAACAGCATTCTCGCCGGCATCGACAACGACACCCGTGCCGCCATGTGGCAGACCGCCGTTGACAACCAGCCCCAGTAATCGCCTACGCACCGCCGCCGCTTGAACCGCGGCGGCGGGTACGCGAAGCGCTCAAAGAAAAATCAGGCGCTTCGCATCATAAAGGAGGAAACACCATGGCAGCACCCACCGCGCCCCGGAAGAACTTCATCACCCAGGATCACCGTTATGTTTATTTAGGCGGAAGCTTCATCGCCCTGCTGGGCCTGAGCATGTTCTATTCCGCCCCCAGCCCGTACAGCTTCATCCCCGCGCAGTCCGTGTTCGGCACGGTGCTCGCGGCGATCTGCTACTTCTTCCTCGGCGTGAGCGCCATGGCGCTGCTCGTCAAGTGGGCTTACTGGAAAAATTATGATACCACCATCATGAAGCGCCCTCTCATCGTGCGCGTCAGCCGCTACCTCTCGTATCTCGACGCTGCGGCCTGCGCGCTGCTGGTGCTCGACCGCTTCGTTTTCAAGCTCGCCTACGTCGTCAACACCGCCATCCACGCCGAGAGCAACCCGACCGACACGCTCTCCACGATGGTCTACATGACCTATAACCAGCGTTCCCTGCTCGTGACCGGCATCTGGGTCACGGTGCGTCTCGCGCTGTTCGGCACGGCGATCGCATTTGTGCTGTCGCTTCTCATGGTCTTCCTCCGCATTCAGGAGCCCGACAAGCGCGACAACGACTTTGTGAAGTTTATCAAGATCGTTGCGAACAAGTTTGCCCGCTTCTACATCTTTGTCATCCGCGGCACGCCGATGATGGTGCAGTCGCTCATCCTCTACAACGCCGTGTTCGGCCTCATCAAGCGCACGGGCATGAGCGTTTCCGACATCAACCGCGTCTGGCCGATGTTCTTAGCCGGTCTTGTCACTGTTTCGCTCAACTCGACAGCGTATCTTGCCGAGGTTCTGCGCGGCGGCATCCTCGCCATCGACGCCGGTCAGATGGAGGCCGCGCGCTCGCTCGGCATGACGCACTGGCAGGCCATGCGCAAGGTCGTTTTCCCGCAGGCCATCAAAAATTCCATCCCCGCCATCGGCAACGAATTCATCATCAACATCAAGGATTCGTCCGTACTCTGCGTCTTAGGCGTGTCCGACCTGATGTTCATGACCCGCTCGGTCGCCGGCATTTATTATAAAGGTACCGAGTGCTACCTCATCGCCGCCATCGCTTATCTGATCCTCACGTATCTTTCTTCGCTGCTTCTCAACGCCATCACGAAAAAGCTTGACACCAGCGCAGACTTAACGGACAATAAGAAGCAGCGCAGGCCCGCTACTCTGGGACTTCCCAGCTCGAACTGACAGGAGGGCGCCATGACGAACGATCCCATCATCAAAATCGAACAGCTCGAAAAGTCCTTCGGCGACCTGCACGTGCTCAAGGGCATTGACCTTGAGGTCAACCGCGGCGAGGTCGTGTGCATCATCGGCGCGTCCGGTTCCGGCAAATCGACGCTGCTGCGCTGCATCAACCTGCTCGAAGAGGCCGACTCGGGCCACATCTGGTTCGACGGGCAGGACCTGATGGACATAAAGGTCAATCTGAACGCCCTGCGCCAGAAGATCGGCATGGTGTTCCAGGGCTTCAACCTCTTCAACAACAAGTCCGTGCTCGACAACTGCACGCTCGCGCCCATGGACGTCAAGCACATCCCCAGGGCGCAGGCCGAGGCCACCGCCATCAAGCATTTAACGACTGTCGGCCTTGCCGACTTCATCCATGCCGACTCCCGCCGTCTCTCCGGCGGGCAGAAGCAGCGCGTCGCCATCGCGCGGGCGCTGTGCATGGAGCCGGAGATCATGCTCTTCGACGAGCCGACCTCCGCGCTCGACCCCGAGATCGTCGGCGAGGTGCTTGACGTCATGAAAAATCTTGCCCAGCAGGGCATGACGATGGTCGTCGTCACGCACGAGATGGCGTTTGCCAAGGAAGTGAGCGACCGCGTCGTCTTTATGGACCAGGGCGTCATCTTGGAGCAGGGCTCACCCAAGGAGGTCTTCGGCAACCCGAGAGAGGCGCGCACGCGCGAGTTCCTCAGCCGTTATCTGGAGGATAAGATGCAATGATGCCAAAAAAAGTGACTGACTTCTTTGCCCTTGAGGGCAACTATCCCGATTTGGACGGTGAGGGCGCGGCCGCGCGCCTGTCCGCCGCCATCCAGTGCAAGACCATCAACTACTTTGACCACAGTCAGACGGACTATTCGGAGTTCGACAAGCTGCACGCGCACATCAAGGCGAGCTACCCTCACATCATGCGCGCCGGCACGTTTGAGCGCATCGGCCACCACGCCGTGCTCATCACGATCCCCGGCAGCGACAAGATGCTGCGCCCCTGCCTCTACATGTCGCATCAGGACGTTGTTCCCGTCGTCGAGGGCACGGAGCAGGACTGGTCGCATCCCGCCTTCTCCGGCGACATCGCGGACGGCTACATCTGGGGCCGCGGCACGCTCGACATCAAGCAGCAGGTCTTCGGCGTGCTGGAAGCCGCGGAATATCTGCTCGCCCACGGCAGGACGTTCGCCCGCACGGCGTATCTCGGCTTCGGCGACGATGAGGAGACCATCAACTTGGGCGCGCTCGCCATTGCCGAGCATCTGAAGGCGCAGCGCGTGACGCTCGAATTCGTTCTCGACGAGGGCAACTGCCAGATCGAGCCCGGCACCGCCTTCGGCGCGCCGGAGACGGCCATCGGCAGCGTGCAGCTCATGGAAAAGGGCTACGCGGACCTGGAGCTTTTCGTCCACAGCATCGGCGGGCATTCGAGCCGCCCGTTCGGCGGCACGTCGCTTGGCCGCCTGTCCGGTGCGATCGCCGACATCACGCGCGCGCCGTTTGCTGTGCATCTCAACAGCGCCATGACCGGCGCGTTTGAAACCCTCGCGCCCTACATCACCGAGGAGCCGCTCAAGGCGCTTGCGCAGGACGTCGCGGGCAACGCGGACGCCATCGCGGCTTACTGCGCCGCAACGCCCGCGCTCTTCCCGTTCGTCACCACCACCATCGCGCCCACGATGATCCATGGCGGCAGCGCCGCGTGCAACGTGATGCCGCAGGACATGACCGCGGTCATCAACCTCCGCATCGCCGACGGCGACAGCGTGGAGAGCATCATGGCGCACTGCCGCGAAGCCGTGCAGGACAAGGGCGTCGAGATGCGCTTTTTGCAGGCCAACGATCCCTCCGCCATCGCCAGACGCGACGGCTACGGCTACCGCAAGGTCGTTGAGAGTTTCCAGCGCTACTTCCCGGACGTCGTGTTCATCCCGTCGATGACCGTCGCGGCGACGGACGCGCACCGTTATGAGGAGATCTGCGACACGTGCCTGCGGTGCAGCCCGTTTATGACCGAACCCGCGGAGGCCGCCTCCGGCGTCCACGGCACAAATGAGCGCATCCTCGTGCGCTCGTACCTGCAAGGCATCCGCGTGCTCATCGATCTGATGGAGCACGCCAATGTGGAACCGTGAGTTTATGCAAAAATAACGGCGGGGCAGCTATGCTGCCCCGCCGTTCCATTTTGCCAATCAGCTCTGTGCGAGCTTTGTCAAGTCCCGGGCGACCGCGTCGAAGTCCAGCGCGGGATTTGCCTTTTTGAAGAGCTTTCGCCAGTCAAGGCGAATGGACGCCGCGCCCCGATACGCCCCCGCGAGCATCCCCGCCATGCAGGCGATGGTATCGGTGTCCCCGCCGATGTTCGCTCCGCCGAGGATGGTCTTCTCCACATCGCCGTGCGCCGCCATGAAAATGGCAATGGCCGCGGCAACGCTCTCCTGAATGGCAACGCCGTTTCCGACCTCATACTCGATGGCATCGAGCGCCGAGGGCATGTCCTCGTGCGGCAGCGCGGCGGCGATGGCGCGCTCGACGCAGCGCACGGTACTGCATCCGCTTGCCCGCCGCGCGGTGGCAAGACCGATCTCTTCGCCGCGGCGCGCGCCGTACAGGCAGGCCTGTACGATACTCAGTACGTCCGCTTCCTCTCTGAGCGCCTCCGTCACGCCGCAGGCGATGGCGCACGCACCGGAAAAGGCATGCTGCGTGCCGTGCGTGGGACGTGACATGGCGACCGCGTTGGCGATGGCCTTCTCCCGGTCGCCCACGGCTGTCAGGCCTGCAGCGGCCACGCGCATCGACGCGCCGTTGGACGTGCCGCGGCCATAACGTTTACCCTGCATTCCCACCTCGATGGGGTCCGCCCCGTTTTTCAGATCCTCGATCACAAGCGAGGTCGTGGGACCGGCATTGCGCGGATAGTATTTCGGATAGCTCTCCGACCAGCGCACTACGGCGTGCGCCGCAGCCTGCGGCGTCATCACACCGCCGCAGGAGACGATCTCCTTTGCCATTTCGTACATCTGTGAGGCGTCGTCCGTCACCTCAGCCACATCGTTGCCGAGCGAATAGAAATTCTGCGAGCCGTCTTCAAATGTTTCGACCGCTTTGCCGTACTCCGCGGCGATTTCGTCCTGTGACAGTCCCTCCGTCGGCGCGCCGATGCCGTCGCCCATTCCGGCTGCCAAAAGGCAGCCGAGCACACGGTCATAAAGGTCATAGCTCATAACGTTTTCCTCCTTAAAAAATGACAGGAAGCCGGTCTCGGCTTCCTGTCACCGCATGTACAGGGAATTTCTTACTTGTGGAGCATCTTGTTTTCGATGGTGATCTCGCCGGAATTGATGGAAGCCTGAATGTCGGCGAGCTCCGCGCGCATCTCCTCGGTCAGGGGAGAGTCGTCGGGGATGTCAAACTTGCATGCACCGGAATCAACAGAGTATTCGGTGCGCTCACCGCCGTGGAAGTTGCCGCTCACCGCATCGTTGACCCAGGCGACGGTCATATTCTCAAAGTAGCTCAGCGCGCTGCCCAGCTGGAGCTGCTCGCCGGTGAAGACCTCGGGATAGTAGCAGTCCCAGGCAACATAGTAGCAGTTGTTCTCCGCCGCGGCCTGCGCCGTGCCGACGCCGGAGCCGCCGGCCGCCGCGCCGATGACGTCGCAGCCCTTGTTGATGAGCGTCAGGCCCAGCTCCTTCGCGGTGGTGGGGTCCGTGTAGCTGTTGACATAGACGACGATATCCTGCACGTCCTTGCCGTCCTTGTCGTTGATGTAGGCAATGCCCTGCTGCCAGCCGCCGATGATGGCGTTGATGGTCGGGTCATCCGCACCGCCGGCGATGCCGACGAGGTTGCTCTCAGACATCATCGCCGCCGCGCAGCCGGCGAGAAAGCCCGTCTGCAGACGGTCGAGGCCGAACTCGCCGACATTTTCATAATCGGCAATGTTTTCAATATTGCCGTCCAGAGAACCGAACTTGATATCGGGGTAATCCGCCGCGACTGCGAGGATGGGATCGACCATGGCGGAATTCATGCCCATGATGACGCTGTAACCGCTCTCAGCCAGTGCACGCAGCTTGGGCTCGTACTCGCTGACGTCCGTGGCCTCGATGACCTTGAACTCCACGTTGTACTCGTTGCTCTTGTTGTACTCGTCCACGCCGGCAACAAGGTTCTGCAGCCACTCAGCCTGGTCGATAGCCATATCGGTCACCATACCGACCAGGATCTTGTCACCCCCGCCGGAATTGCCGTCATCCGCAGTGTCGCCGCCGTCGGCCTTGCTGCCGCAGGCGCACAGCAGAATGGAGACAGAGAGCAGCATCGCCAGCATCGCAGTCAATTTCTTCATTTCGTGTCCTCTTTTCATCATTTTTGTATTTTCAGCGGGTCTCCCCGGTCTGAACGCTTTTAAAAATGCCGCTTTCCACGTGTGCCCTTTTGATCTTGCGCGCGATCGTGCGGATCAGCAGCGGCAGCACCGCCACCAGCAGCGCGAGCACATAGGGCAGCATGTCAAGAATCTGCGCGTTATAGCCCGTGCCGGAGAGCGCGAGCACCACGGCGTCTGAAATGCCGAACATGAAGCATGCCAGCATCGACAAAATCGGGCGGGAATCGGCCATGATGAGCACAGCCAGCGCCGTGTAGCCGCGGCCGTCGGTCATGCCCACGCTGAACATGTTGAGCGACAGCGCGAGCTGCGCGCCAGCAAGGCCGCAGAAGATGCCGCACAGCGCCAGACAGACATACTGCGTAGCGTGCACATTGAGGCCCGCCGAACGAGCCGCCTCTTCATTGAGGCCGACGGAGCGCAGCGTCAGGCCAAAGCGAGTTTTATAGAAGACAATGTGCACGACAAACGGCATCAGCAGCGCCAGATACACGAGCGCCCCTTGATCATTGAAGATCGCGCCAAACGTCCCCAGACGCTCCAAAAAGCCGAAGTGGAGCGACGGAAGTGACAGATCGCTTGAGATGATGAAGCGGCCGCTCGTGCCGAAGATGGGCTTGAGCAGATAACGCGTCAGGCCTGAGGAGATGCTGATAAACGCAATGGCTGCGATGACCGCATCCACGTGCAGCTCCAGCACGATGACGCCATAGAGCAGGCACAAAAGCATTGTGACGGCCGCCGCAAGCAGCACGCCCGTCAGCGCGCTGCCGGAAAAGTGCGCACCGGCCACCGCCGTAAACGCGCCCATCAGGGCAAAGCCCTCGAGCGCAAGGTTGAAGATGTTTGCCTTGAGGACGAACATGCCGCCGATGCTGATGAGCAGCACGGGGGTGCAGAGGCGGAGGGCAAGGCTCAGAATGTAAGTCAGGCTCATTTCGCCGCCTCCTTTTTCGTGCCGCGGAAGTATTGCAGCAGATTCACCGTGGCAAAGAGCATCACGAAGCCCTTGATGACATTCACGATCTCCGCCTGCACGCTGGTCGAGACCGTCAGGTTGACCGAGCCGCTTTGCAGCGCGCCCAGAAGCAACGAGCCGAGCACCATGCCCAGCGGACTCTCCTTGCCGATCAAGGCCGCCGTCATGCCGGAAAATCCCATGCCGTCGGCGTAGGCCGAGTGCATGCGGTGATAGATGCCCATCGTTTCGCCTGCCGCGGCAAGGCCGGAGAATGCGCCGCCGATGAACGAAACGATCAGCACGATGCGGATGACGTGCAGGCCGTTGGATTTGGAAAACGTCGGGTTGCTGCCGACCATGCGCAGTCGGTAGCCGGGCACGGTGTTGCGCATGATGAGCGTGTAGGCCGCCATGATAACGACGGACGCGATGAGAAGACTCACGCGTGAGAACGTCGGCACGATCTGGATGGACATCGCGACGGATTTGTTGAGCTCAGCGATGGCCGTATAACGGATCATGTAATCCGAAAGATTCAGCATGATGTTGTTGAGCAGGATGCCCACAACGACCTCGTTGATGCCGAGCGTATGCTTTAAGAGCGCTGGCAGCAGCGACACGATGCCGGCGGCAATGATCGCGCCGAGCACCAGCAGGATCGACAGCAGCCACTGCGGCGCGCCGCCGAAGGCGTGCTGAATCCACGCCATTGTGACCACTGCACTGTACATCTGGCCCTCCTGGCCGATGTTGAAGTAGCCGCAGCTGTCGCACAGGGTAAAAGAGAGCGCCAGCATCAAAATCGGCAGCATATAGCGCACAGTGTTGATGAGATTGCTCTTCGAGCCGAACGCACCCCGCAAAATGGCCGCGTAGGCTTCCATCGGGTCATCGCCCGAGATGAGCACGACCAGACCCGAGAGAAGAAAGGCCAGGATGAGCGCGATGATCGGGTTTGCGATGGCATGCAGCAGCGTGTCGAGGGGCCGTTTCGCTTCGTTTCTCACGCTGTCTCCCCTCCTTCCCCGGAATGGGTAATGCCGCCCATCAGAAGGCCGATCTCTTCCTCCGTCGCCGCGGCGACGTCAGTCACCTCGCCCGAGCATTTGCCGCCGCAGAGGATCAGCATGCGGTCGCTCAGACTCATCAGCTCCTCCAGGTCTGCCGAGACGAGCAGGATGGCTGCGCCTTTTTTCTTTTCTTCCAGCAGTGTGCTTCGCACAAAGTTGATCGCGCCGATATCCAGCCCTCGCGTGGGCTGCGCGGCGATCAGGAGCTTCGGCTGTCTGCTGATCTCGCGCGCAAGCACGATCTTTTGCAGGTTGCCGCCCGACATGCCGCGGATGAAGTTGTCCTCCGATACGCCGCGGATGTCAAAGTTTTCTTTGAGCTCTTCGCTGTACTGCTCAATACTTTTGCTTTGCAGCACGCCGCGGCGGGAAAACCGCGCCGTCCCTTCGCGGCCGCAGATCAGGTTCTCGCCGAGCTTGGCGCTCAAGCAGAGGCCCGTATTCATGCGGTCTTCAGAAATATAGCTCACGCCCTTGTTCCGGCGCGTTTCAATGTCGGTTTTTGTGATATCTTCACCGCAGAAGGTGATCGTGCCATGGCTTGCGCGGTACATGCCGACGAGCAGATTGATAAGCTCCGTCTGCCCGTTGCCCTCCACGCCGCCGATGCCGAGAATCTCGCCCGCATGCACCTCCATCGAAAAGTCCTTGAGGCGCGGGACGCTCAAATCGTCAAAGTACCACAGGTGCCCGGCCTTGCAGACGCACTCGCCAATCTTACCCGCGCGGTCGTTTTTGATAAGCTCCGTGTCCTGACGGCGGATCATCGCGCGGGCGATGTCATTTTCCTGCACGCCGCGCTCCATCTGCGCCACGACCTGTCCTGCGCGGATGACCGTGATGCGGTCGCCAACTTGAACGACCTCGCGCAGCTTGTGCGAGATGAAAATGATACTCTTGCCCTCGCTCTTGAGCTCGTCAATGATGCGGAAAAGCTCTGTCGTCTCCTGCGGAGTCAGCACGGCCGTCGGCTCGTCGAGGATGAGCACCCGCGCGCCGAGGTAGAGCGCCTTGATGATCTCCACCTTCTGCCGCTCGCCCACGCACAGCCGCCCGATGGGCACATCGGGCGAAACCTCCAGCCCGAAGCGGCACAGCATTTCCTGCACCTTGCCGCGCGTTTCTTTATAGCGGATAAACCCGAAGCGGGACGGGGCGGAGGCCATGATGATGTTCTCCAGAATGGACATTTTCTCGATCTGCATGAAGTTCTGATGCACCATGCCGATGCCGAGCTTCATCGCGCCGGCCACGTTGTATGTGACGGGCTTGCCATCGACCTCGATGGTACCGCTGTCCGCCCTGTACTGGCCGTAGAGAATGCGCATCAGCGTCGTTTTGCCGGCACCGTTTTCGCCGACGAGCGCATGTGTCTCGCCGGGATAAAGCTCGAAATCGATCGAGTCATTCGCGCGCAGCGAGCCGAAGCTCTTGCTGATACCCCGCATTCGGATGATCGCGTCCACGAAACCGCCCCCCCTCGACATGAATTCAGTTTTTGCCGGTGATCTTGTCTTCCAGCTTCTGCCAGTAGACGCAGGCGCTGGCCGGCGCGATCACGCCGAACTCCGTGATGAGGCCGCGGATCTGCCAGGCGGGCGTCAGATCAAAGAACTGGTTGATGACGTCGATGCCCTCGTAGGAGTCGAAGTCGCCCTCAGAGACGATCTCCTCCTTTACGCGGCGCTCAAGCTCAATGGGATGGCCCTCCGCCGTGGCGGGATTGACCTTGTAGAGCTCGGAGGCGATGTAAACGGGCTTTTTGCACGCGAGCGCCAGCTGGCTGACAAGCGCGGTGCCCATCTTGTTGGCAACGCTGCCATCCCAGGCGATGGAGTCAGCGCCCATGATGATAAGGTCGGCGCGCGGCATGAATTCCCAGATCTCCGCGTCCGTGATGTAAGTCACGGGCACGCCGATGCTGCGCAGCACCTTGACGGCAAGACGGGACTCGCGCAGCGGTCGGGACTCCGTGCAGATCAGAGAGAAGTTCTTGCCCTGCTCGCGTGCGGCGGTAAAGACCGCCATCAGCGCGCTTGAGTAGCTGTGCATCATCACGGTGCAGCCCTCGGTGATGAGATTCGCGCCGTTTTTCGCCAGTGCATCCACCGCCGCGTAGGACGACTCGATGATGCGGTCACACACTGCAATGACCTGCGCCTTCGTCTCCTCGAGCGTCGCGCCGGACTCTCTTGCGCAGTCAAAAGCTCCGCGCGCAAACACGGAGCTGTTGCGGATGGTCGCCATGGTCGGCTTCAGCTCGTGCAGCTTGTCGGAAAGCTCCTGCATGCGCGCTTCCAGCGTCTCAAAGCTGTCAAGCGTCTCCTGCTCACAGGCAAGCTTGTACGCCCACGCAGCCGCACGGCCAAAGGGACTGCCGCCCTTGACGTTCATGTTATAGATCTCGTCCAACACATGCTGCGCCGACTGGAACTTGATGTCTTCCACTTTCATTTTGTCCATCCCCCTGTTATTTTGTTGTTATTCAACTGACCTGTCCCACAGGGAACACATCGATATTCATATCTTTTTTGAGCTTTCCGAAATCGTCCGCACAGAGTGTG
This sequence comes from Oscillibacter sp. ER4, assembly GCA_963623615.1. Lineage (GTDB taxonomy): Bacteria > Bacillota > Clostridia > Oscillospirales > Oscillospiraceae > Hominicoprocola. The sequence continues at coordinate 17,121 of CAVFND010000005.1, forward strand.
CAGAGCACCGCCGTCGACGAGCCCGCCGAGGTTTCCATGTCAATTTCCGGCCGCTCCTCCGGTGTAAAGCTCAGCCCCGCCGTTTCGGCGAGCTGGCCTGCCTCGTACCGCACGCCCTTCGAGCCCACAGGCAGGATCTCGTGCACGTAAGGCAGTGCTGCCAGGCGGCGAACCGTCGAGATCTTGGCCGTGTCGCGGTCATATTCGCTGTATCGTTCGTTTTTGATGCCGCTGCGCGGCACGCCCACGCAGACGACGCAATCGCCGCTGCGCGTGGAGCCGATGCGGCAGTCCCGCATCTTAAGAAGGCCGATGGCTGTCACGCCGAAGCCCGACTGGGTCGTTGGCATGTTGTCCTCCGTGCTGCCGGTGAGCTGCACATTGGAAAGTCCTGCCTCTTCAAGCTGGCGGCGCATGATGGAAATAATGCGCTTGCCCGCGCCCTCCATCTCCATGCAGAGGTTATCCACCACCACGACCGGAACGGCGCCGGTGGCAAGCACCTCCATCAGCGGCACCTTCATTGCGCTGACGGCGACCTCTTCATAGGCATTTTTGTAGTAGTCGTTCTTTTTCTCGCCAATTGAGGCGTTGGAATCGCATGCGATGACGAGCTTCACATCTCCCACCAGCGGGATAAGCGTCACATCGCGGACCTTCTCCGTCATCACGCTGCCCGTTTTGATCTGCGATAAAAGCGCCTCATAGCTTTCGCCCAGTTCTCTCTGCATTGCCGTTCCTCATTTTCTCCGGCTTTGCAGAGCGTCTGGACGCCTCGCCGGTATTCGTCCTGCTTATGGCAGGCCGTGAAGTTATTACGCGAATTATAGCCTCATTTTTTGAACCATTCAATGACACTTGACATCTTTTTGCGAATATGTCATGCTAATATCCGACAAAAAAGGACGGTGAAACCATGCCAAACTATGTTGACCTTGGCGCGAGGCTCCTTGCCCTGCGGAAAATGACCTTTCCCACGGCGGACAAAGCGCTCTCCTACTGCCGCTCGCTCGGCGTGCCCGGACTGCGCGCAAAAAAGGTCACGCACGGACGTCTTTTTTACGAGGTGGGCGACGAGATCCGCACGGTCCACATCCTCATCCACGGCATTTCCAACGTCATCGTCCACTCGTTCGACGGAACGACATTTACGCTCTACGAAAACGACGGCTTTACGATGTACGGCCTCTCTGAGGCTTTTTCCGGTGACACGCGCTTCGGCGCGACGATCCGCGCCAAAACAGACTGCTGCGTGCTCGAGATCGCGGTTGCGCCGTTTCTTGCCGCCGTGCAGCACGATGTAGTGCTGGCCAATATCGTCATCGGCTCACTCGCCCAGCAGCTCTACTTCAATCTGGAGACCAACTCGCGCAAGGTGCTTGTGTCAAAGGAGGAATCGCTCGTGGTCTACCTCTATCAGCACAGCCGTGGCGTGCTCCCGCTGCGCCTGCGCACCACGCGTCCCGCGCTCGCCGGTATGCTCGGCATCAACCTGCGCACGCTCTACCGCTACACAGACAAACTCGTTGCCGCCGGCGCGCTGAGCCTCGAGCATGGCAAGCTCTGCATCACGCAGGAAAACCACACCCAGCTTGAAAAACTCTACCAGCAGATCATGAAAAAGCTGGCAAAATGAAAAGGTGTGCGTTCCGAAAAGTCGGAACGCACACCTTTTGTGCAGACATTGGAGATTATCCTTAGTCAAGTAAGACGCTGCGACGTCCAGCACCCGCAACTGCGACGGCAGGGATGAGAATAGCGAAAAACTTAGTGCCTGCGGCGGGGGCTGCCCCCCCGCGCATGGTGCGCAGCTCAACGAAAGATCAAGCTCTCACCCTGCGCACGTCTGAATTCAGCGAATAGCGCTTGCGCGCTGCTCACTGAATTCAAACGTTTGGTCGGATCCTGCACGCGCAGCGAAGCAACGCTACTAATCAACCAAGGCATACAGGATAAGACCAGAACATTTTCTTTCGTCTGCAATAACATTCAACGAGGTACGCAAGTCTTCCCACAAAAGCTCATATTTGTCATCGTGCTTAACGCTATAGCCTGACTCATTGAGGAGTTCGCAAAAGAATTGCAAATCACCCGCAAAAACATCGATAGCTTTCTTTCCGTTGATAGTCAGTTCCATAATTTGCCTCCTTAATACTTTTCCTCATTTAAGTATCTATTTCAGATATCATCCGTACTATCCGAAACGAATAGTATACAATGAGTAAAAATCACGAGGGAGAAACAGCCATGAACGAGCAGGAAAACAAGGCCAAGCAGCTTTTCAAAGAATCCGCTTCCGCAAAAGAAGCAGCCAAAAACGCATGGAAGTTCAGCATGGACGACAGCCTGTCAGACCGTGAGAAGCTGCACCAGCTCGGGGAGCTTATCAAGGGCGAAGCCGCCACTGCTGCAAACTACAAGGAACAGCGCGCCACGAGAAAGAAAGCTGTCGCCGACCGGCTGCAACAGATCCGCAAGGAGCGCGGGCTGATTCAAAAAGAGGTCGCGGACAAAACCGGCATCAGCATGGTCACGCTGTCCAGCTATGAGATTGG
>CAVFND010000006.1:0-19633 GCA_963623615.1 Oscillibacter sp. ER4
TCGTTCTCGACCGTATCTTCCGTAAGTTCGGCCTTTCCGGTAAGTCCTTCATCCCGATGCTCGTCGGCGTCGGCTGCGGCGTTCCGGGCATCATGGCCTCCCGTACCATCGAAAACGAGCGTGACCGTCGTATGACGATCATGACCACCACGTTCATCCCCTGCGGCGCTAAGGTCCCGTTCATCGCGATGATCGCAGGCGCCCTGTTCGGCGGCAGCGCGGTCGTCTCCACCTCCGCTTACTTCATCGGTATGGCCGCTATCATCATCTCCGGTATCATGCTGAAGAAGACCAAGATGTTCTCCGGCGAGCCCGCTCCCTTCGTTATGGAGCTGCCCGCTTACCACTGGCCGACCCTCGGCAACGTGCTGCGCAGCATGTGGGAGCGCGGCTGGTCCTTCATCAAGAAGGCCGGTACCATCATCCTGCTTTCCACCATCTTCGTGTGGTTCACCACCTACTTCGGCTGGGTCGACGGCACGTTCCAGATGCTCTCTGAGGACCAGATCGACTCCTCCATCCTTGCTAAGATCGGCAACCTGATTGCCTGGATCTTCATCCCGCTCGGCTGGGGCAACTGGCAGGCGACCGTCGCCTCCATCACCGGCCTTGTCGCCAAGGAGAACATCGTCGGTACGCTCGGTATCCTCTACGGCGGCGGTGACCTGACCGTTTACCAGAACATCGCGGCGGCCTTCACCGGCATCACCGGTTATTCCTTCCTGGTGTTCAACCTGCTGTGCGCTCCGTGCTTCGCTGCCATCGGCGCGATCAAGCGTGAGATGAACAACACCAAGTGGACCTGGTTTGCCATCGGCTATCAGTGCGGCTTTGCTTACCTGATCGCCCTGATGATCAACCAGTTCGGCAACGCCTTCACTGGCAGCCTGAACGTCATCGGTCTGATCGCGGCTATCGTTGTTCTCGCTGGTATGATCTACATGCTCTTCAAGCCCTACAAGGAGGCTACCAAGCTGAGCGACAAGCACTGATCCCTTAACCCCGATACCCTGCGAAAGGAGTGATTTCCATGTTGAACTGGGTTACCGCAAACCTGTCGACGATCATCGTCTCTGCTATCCTGCTTGCCATAATCATTGCTATCTCCACCTATCTTATCCGGCAGAGAAAGAGGGGAAGAAACTCCTGTGGCTGTAACTGTGCACACTGCGCTATGCACGGCACTTGTCACAGTAAGCAGCATTAAATAGCACAGGAGACGCGGGACTTATCCACCCGCGTCTCCTGCGCCGTATGAAAGGAAATGACCTTATTATGTACGAAACCAAAGTGAAGATCGACGGCATGATGTGCGGCATGTGTGAATCGCACATCAACGACGCCATCCGCAACGCATTCTCCGTGAAGAAGGTCTCCGCCTCCCACTCCAAGGGCGAAGCGGACATCATCAGCGAAGAGCCTATCGACGAGGCGAAGCTGCGCGAGGCCATCACCAAGACCGGTTATGACTTCGTCTCCATGACGAGCAAGCCGTATGAAAAGCATGGCCTGTTCGGCTTCCTGAAGAAGTAAAAAGGCAAAATGAAAGGCACGGCTTTTGCCGTGCCTTTTCTTGATTCAGCTTTGCGCCTCGGCGCGCTTTCTGCGGTGGCGGCTTTTTAAAAAGTCGATGAGCTTCTGCTCCATGCGGGAGAGCTGCTGCGATTTGAGGGTGATGAGGTAAATCGTGCGCCTGAGCGCGCTCTTGTCCATCTCAAAGGCGATCATCGTGCCGTTTTGGACCTCCTGCTCCACGGCGAGTGCCGAGAGCACGGCGACGCCCACACCGCCGGAGACCATCTGCTTGATGGCCTCGGGATCATCCACGCGCGCGACAACGTGCAGCATGTCGTGGGAGAGACCGAGCGTGCGCAGGTAGTTTTGCAGGCTCGTGTCCGTGCCGGAGCCCTCCTCGCGCGAGACGAACGGCTCTTCAAGCAGCAGCTCGCGGCCATAGACACCGCGCTCTCTGAGCGCATGGTAGTGCTCGTTGTTCGGCGCGGCGAGGACGAGCTTGTCGTCGTAAAGGGGGAAGTAGTCGACGTTTTCCGGCTCGCTGACCGCGCCGACAAAGCCGACGGCGATCTGACCGGCTTTGAGCATCTGGTGCACCTGCTCGCTGTCGCCGCGGCGAAGAGAGTAGCGGAAGGCCGGCTCGCGCTTCAAAAACGCGGCGAGGTAGCCCGGCACCAGATACTGCCCCGGCACGGTGGACGCGCCCAGTGCGACCGCAGGAGTGCTGTCCGCATCAGAGAACAGCGTACGCAGCGCGGCACAGTCATTCAGAATGCGCCGCGCGATGGGGTAGACCTGCTCGCCCTCTTTTGTCAAGCGAATATGGCGGCGGTTGGAGCGCATGAACAGCTCCTTGCCGAGCGCCTGCTCCAAAAGAGAAATGTGCGCGCTCACGGTGGACTGGTTGAAGAACAGTTCCTCCGCGGCGCGGGTGAAGCCGCCGTATTCCACAACGGCGACGAAAATTTCAAGCTGCTTGAGGCTGATGTCGTTCATAAGATAGATTCCCTCCAGAATGTCGTTCTACTTTGAAAAGAATAATACGCAAGTGCGAAAAAAGCAAGGCATTTCATCGCTTTTTTCAATGGATTACGGTATTTTATGAAATACAGGCGATGGGGCGCGCGCTCTTGCAATTTGCGGGGGAGTTTGGTATCATGACAGGCAGACTGAAAGAAAAACGGCGGTGATGACAAGATGAAAACAGCGCTTGTGACGGACGGAAAATACCGCTCGTCCATCGCGGCGGTGCGAGCACTGCACCGCGCGGGCTACCGCGTGATCGTGACGCAGACAAGGGCGGACGTGAAGAGTGCGCCCGCGGTGTCGGTATCGAAGTCCTGCGATGCCTTCCGGTGGATCGACGGCGCGTGCGCGGACGCGGATTACGCTGAAAAGCTGCTGAGCGTGCTGAAAGAATACGAGCATCCGGTGCTGTTCTGCGTCGGCGCGGTGACGCTCAACACCGTCGCCGCCCGTCGGGGGGAATTTGCCGCGCTGGCGGACTTCCTCATCGCGCCGAAGGAAACGCTCGACGCGCTCAATGATAAGGAGACCGTGCATCAGCGCGCGCTGGAGCTTGGAATCCCCGTGCCGCGCGAGTACGACGGTGCGCCGGAGAGCTATCCTGTCGTCGTCAAGCCGCACTGCGGGGAGAAGTTTGGCCTCAAGGCCGCCGACCGCTACGCCGTGGCGAACAACGAAGCGGAGTTCAGAGCCATCATGGAAAAGATGCGGCGCTACGGTCCAAGCCCCATCGTGCAGCAGAAGATCACGGGTGCCGGCGCGGGCGTGAGCCTGCTGCTGGGGCGCGAGAGCGAATTGCTCGGCGCGCTGTGCCACCGCCGCGTGCGCGAGTATCCCATCACGGGCGGACCGTCGACCTGCTGCGAGAGCTTTTATGATGAAAAGATGATCGACGAGGCGTACAAACTCCTCAAGTCGTTCCGCTTTACGGGCCTTGCGATGGTTGAATTCAAGGGCGACTGCATTTTGGAGGTCAACCCCCGCGTATGGGGCAGCTTCCCGATGACGGAGGCGGCGCAAAGCCCCATCGTCGCGCACTATGCGCAGGCCGCGCAGGGCGAGAAGGTCGCCTACACGGCGAAGGACTACCAAGTAGGTGTGAGGATGCGCTTTTTTCTCAACGACACGGTCGCCGCACTGAGCTATCTGAAGGCGGGCCGCGTCAAGGAGGGGCTGCGTGGCCTCGGCGATTTCTTCACCGCGAAGGAGGCGCTGAGAGCCAGGGGCGACGGCAGGGTCATGCGCGCGTACCTCAAAAAGAGCCTGCTTGAGCGCTGAGAAAGGGGAGAGAAGCATGGAACTGCGGCTCGATCTGCACATTCATTCTAAGCGGTCGTTCGACGGCTGCATGAGCCTAAGCGAGATTGTCCGCCTCGCGCGCGAGCGCGGGCTGAACGGCATCGCTATCTGCGACCACGACCGCGTGCTGGAGAGCGTACCGAAGTACGATGATTTTCTCATCATCCCCGCGACCGAGGTCTCGACCGAGCGCGGGCATCTGCTGGGGCTTTTTGTGAGAGGACCCATTGAAACGAGGCAATTTTCCGAGGCGGTCACGGCTATCCACGCGCAGGGCGGGCTCGCGGTCATCGCGCACCCCTTTGAGCACAGCACGGACGCAAACCGGCTCGATGACATGATGGGCCGGCTCGACGGCGTCGAGATCTGGAACAGCCGCGCCGACCGCAAGAACAAGAACGCCAACGCCATGGCGCGCGAGCTGGCGCGAAAATATGGAAAGCCCGTCACCGCAGGCAGCGACGCACATGTGCCCGAGGAGGTTGGCGGCGGCGTGACGGTGCTGGAGGCAGACGAGCTGTCGCTTCCAGCCGTCAAGGCAGCGCTCCTGCGGGGAGCGAAGCAAGTCGAAGGCCGCCGCGGCCGCGCGATGTGCGCGGCGAGGAGCCAGAAGACCAAGAGACAGAAGACAAACGCAGGTGCAAAAAGGAAAGTAAAGGGAATGCTCTTTACAGTAAAATGCGCCTTGCAGGACTTTACCACCAGGGAGGATGAATGGCATGTCATGGATCGTTAAACTCGGCAAAAAGGGAAAGAAGATCGTTAAGAAGATCATCACGCCCGCGGAGAAGCACTACGTCGGCTACACGCGCCGCATCGAGCGCGTGAAGACGGATGAGCGTATCTGCGCGATGACGTTTGACGACGGCCCGATGGGTCTTCCCGCGTCGCCCGACCGCTTTGACGGCAAAACGCTGACGGATGTGCTGCTCGACACGCTCGCGCAGTACGGCGCGAAGGGCAGCTTCGACGTCATCGGCGACACGAGCGAGAATTACCCCGACGAGGCGGGCAAGCTCGGCAGCGCGGCGTGGGGCGGCGTCAAATTCGACCACTACCCCGATATCCACTGCGACGACAAGGGCGGCGCCGTGCACAATGACCGCCTGATCCGCCGCATGCTCGACGAGGGCCACCAGATCACGAACCACGGCTACCGCCACATTATTTTCGGCAAAAAGCCGTTCGTCTACGGCGCGCGCGAGTATCTGCCGGGCTTCGACGCCGCAGTCGCGGACCTCACGCGCCTCGACACGCTGATGAAGGAGCGCTACGGCTACACGCTCACGCTTGCGCGCCCGCCGCACTATGTCGACAAGATGGCGGGCGGCTTCACGAGCTACGACGTCTACGAGCGCATGGGGTATCAGTACATGGCCGCGTCGTTCGATGGCGCGGGCTGGCTGCCCTCGACGCACGAGGACCCTGAATCGGCGCTTCAGGCGGAGATCGACGCGATGGTCGAGCCGATGCGCAAGGCGCTCGAAAAGGACCCGGACTTCTTCTGCGGTCAGATCATCTTCCAGAAGGATGGCTACAACATGGCCAAGCGCACGCCGGTCGCGTTCGCGCTGGGCAAGCAGCTCGCGCTCCTCAAGGAGTACGGCTACCGTGTCGTTAGCGTGGGAGAACTGATGGAGGAGAGCCCGTTTACGGACGTCGGGCGCGACGATCCGCTGTTTGAAAAGCTCGTCACGCTCGCAAAGACGCGCGCCATCGTCTTCACGGACAACAAGCTGCGTCTTGACGATAAAATGACCGTCGGCGAGCTCGCGATACTGCTTGCGCCGCGCGACGAGGCGATCTCCCGCCGTGTTGCCCAGCTGCGAAAGACCGGCAAGGCAGGCCACTACGACGGCGCGATGTCCTACTGCCGCGAAAACGGCCTCATCGACGCGAGCGCCAAGGCGGAGGACGCCGTCACAAAGCTGCCGGACGCCATGATTGGCAAGGTAAGTAACTTTACAAGAAGAAACGTCTACGCGGCGTATAAAATGGAAGAATAAAAAGCCAAAGCAAACAAAAATCTCCGTATGGGAACCCATACGGAGATTTTTTAATGTTCAAAATGATTCAATCGCTGGCCTTGGCATATTTCCATGCCGCAAATGCGAGGATAGTGCATACAACGGCCGCGCAGACGCACACCGCTCGCACGATATTGCTCAGGTCCAGAAAGCCGCCGCCCGTGCCTGTGACCGCGCAGGCGATCGCCAGAATGGCGATGAGCATCAGGATGATGCTGATGATTTGCAGGATCGTATGCTTTTTCAAGCGCGTCACATCCTTTCGACAATTTACATTTCCATCATAACACAGGTGCGCTGATCCGTCCACCGTCTGCGATCTGCCGCGCGGAGGTATTTTTTCCTTCTCGTCCACATAGGCTATGGCAGAAACGGACGGGAGGCGGGCGGCATGAAGAAGCGGCGGCAGTGGACAACATACAGCGGGAGCGGAAAGCGCGTTGCGCCGCGGACGCGCACATCGCGCGGTTCCAACGGCAGGGCGGCGGAGCCGCCGCGGCTTTTATGGCAGGTCATCGTCTGCGGGGCGCTGTTCGTCGCGCTGATCGGGCTCAAGCTGCTGATGCCGGGAAACTTGAGCGCGCTGCGCGGGACGCTGGGGCAGTGGCTGGTGCGCGACGCGGACTTCGTCTCGGCGTTTTCCGCGGTCGGGCGTGCGGCGTCCGGCGAGCAGGACTGGGGCGATTCGCTGTCCGAGGCCTACGTCGCGGTGTTTGGCGGCGAGAGCAAGGCGCAGGAGGTCTCGGGCAATCTGATCGGCGTGACGGTCTCGGAGCAGGATGTCTCCGACCTCACGAGCGCGCGGGAGCTGCCCGCGCTTGCCGTGGGCGAGCAGCGCATCCTGGGCTTTTCGTACACGACGCCGCTCTCAGGCACGGTGACATCACCGTTCGGCTGGCGCGACGACCCGAACGGCGCGGGCGAGTGCTTCCATTACGGCATGGACATCGCAGGCGAAGAGGGCGCCTCCATCGCCTGCTTTGCCGACGGCACCGTCGGCACGGTGGGGGAGAGCAATATCCTCGGCAACTATGTGACGGTCAATCACGAGGGCGGGTTTTCGACGCTCTACGCCCATTGCAGCGCCATCACCGCAAGCGCGGGGCAGAACGTCAAAAAGGGCGATGCCATCGCCAAGGTCGGCTCGACCGGTAACGCCACGGGCTCGCACCTCCACTTTGAGGTGCACGATGGGGAGGAGTATCTGAACCCCGTTTACTATGTGGTTCCCTGAGCGCGGGCTCCACGTTTCGTGGAGCTTCTGGCTGCTCATTCTGCTCGCGGCCATTGTGAGCCCGCTGACGATCGTGCTCTCAATTTTGCTGGCCGCCGCGCTGCACGAGTGCGGACATCTGCTGGCGCTGCGGGCATTCCACGTGCCCATCGAGGGATTGCGGCTCAGCGCGTTCGGCGCGGTGCTGCATGCGCACGGAGCACGAAGGCTCTCCTACGGACGAGAGCTTGTCATCACGCTCGCGGGCTGCGGCATGAACCTCGTCTGCGGCGTTCTGACGGCATGGTTTTCGCTGCACTATGTGTGGGTGGAGGGGTTCGTCTTCGCGGGTGCGCACATTCTGCTCTGCGCGTTCAATCTGCTGCCGATCCCGCCGCTCGACGGCTCACACGCGGTGGACCTTGCGGTCTCGGCGCTGTTCGGGCCACTTGTGGGCGACGCGGTCGCGGCGCTTGCGGGCGTTCTGTGTTCGCTCGCGCTGCTGGGCGGGGCGGTGTACCTCTATGTGCAGACGCGCGGCGGCGCGCTCGTCATTTTTGCCGCGCTGGCGCTGTTTTTAAGCGCGCTCAAAGAACTGAGACTTGCGCGGCGCGCAATAAAAGTGTAGAATAGCCGAAAATGGATGCTTATGGCCATTTTCGGCTATTCTACTTTTGCATACTTTTAGAGGAGAACTTTTGTGGATAAGAGACTGGAACACATTTTGCCCCGCGTGCAGAAGCCTGCGCGCTATGTCGGCGGGGAATTCAACGCCGTTATGAAGGACAAGAGCAAGGTCGACACGCGCGTCGCCTTCTGCTTTCCCGACACGTATGAGATCGGCATGTCGAACCTCGGCATGCGCATCCTGTACGGTGTGATGAACAACATCGAGGGCGTGTGGTGCGAGCGCTGCTTTGCCCCCTGGGGCGACATGGAGCAGGAGATGCGAAACGCAGACATCCCGCTCTACGCGCTCGAATCGTTCGATCCTATCAACGAATTTGACATCATCGCCTTTTCTATCGGCTACGAGATGGCGTTCCCCGCGATGGTCAATATGCTGGACCTTGCGAACGTTCCGCTGCACGCGAGCGAGCGCACGGAGCTTACGCCGCTCGTCGTCGCGGGCGGTACGGCGATGTACAACTGCGAGCCAATCGCCGACTTTTTAGATCTTGCCCTCATCGGCGAGGGCGAGGAGATGGACGTCGAACTTATCGAGCTGCACCGGCAGGCGCGGCGCGAGGGCTGGAGCAAGCACGAGTTTCTCGTGCGCGCCGCGCAGATCCCGGGCGTTTATGTGCCGAGCCTTTACGATGTCACCTACAACGACGACGGCACGGTCAAGTCCATCACGGCGAATGAGGGCGCGCCCAGAGTCGTCTTGAAGCGCATCATGCGCGACATGGACAAGGCCTACTATCCGACGAAAACCATCGTCCCCTCGACCGAGATCGTGCAGGACCGTGTGTCGCTCGAGCTGTTCCGCGGGTGCATCCGCGGCTGCCGCTTCTGCCAGGCGGGGTATGTCTACCGCCCTGTGCGCAACCGCTCAGAGGAGCTGCTGCACGGCTACGCGGTCGAGGCGGTCGAGGATTCGGGCTATCAGGACCTGACGCTCTCGTCGCTCTCAACGTCCGACTATCCGCACCTTGTCGAGCTGTGCGACGACTTGGAGGACTTCTGCGCCCAGCGGCATGTGACGCTCGCGTTGCCGTCGCTGCGCGCGGACAACTTCTCCATGGCGCTGATGGAACGCCTGCAAAAGGGCAGAAAGACCGGCCTCACGTTCGCGCCCGAGGCGGGCACGCAGAGATTGCGCGACGCCATCAACAAAAACCTCACGGAAGAGGATCTGCTCGAATCCTGCCGCCGCGCGTTCTCCGGCGGATACAACGCGGTCAAGCTATACTTCATGCTCGGCCTTCCGACCGAGACGGACGAGGACGTGCTCGGCATCGCCAATATCGCAGCCGACGTCATGGGCGTCTGGCGCGAGAGTGCGGCGAACAAGAGCCGCGGCGTGCGCATCACGGTGTCGACCTCGTGGTTCGTGCCGAAGCCGCACACCGCGTTCCAGTGGGAGCCGCAGATCCCCATTGAAGAGTACGAGCGCCGCGTCAAGCTCCTGCGCGGGGCCATCAACACCAAGTCTGTGACGTACAACTGGCATCCCTCGCCCACGAGCTTTATGGAGGCGGTCATCTCCTGCGGCGACCGCCGGCTCGGCAAGGTCATCGAGACTGCGTGGCGCAAGGGAGAGACGCTCAGCGCGTGGGAGGACTACTTTGATTTGAACCGCTGGATGGAGGCCTTTGAGGAGTGCGGCCTTGACCCGCACTTTTACGCCAACCGCCGCCGCAGCGAGGATGAAATTCTGCCGTGGAGCGTGATCTCCTGCGGCGTTGCGCCGGGGTATCTGAAGCGCGAGCATGCGCTTTCGTATGAGGGCGTGACGACGCCGGACTGCCGCACACACTGCAACGCCTGCGGCGCAAACTGTCTGGTGGGAGGGAAATGCGATGTCTAAGTTGCGGCTTGTTTTCGTCAAGGAGCATCAGGCGTCCTACATTTCGCACCTTGACGTGATGCGCACATTCCAGCGCGTGTTCCCGCGCGCGGGGCTGTCCATCAAGCACTCTAACGGCTTCCACCCGCACCCTATTTTGTCCATCGTGCTGCCGCTGCCCGTGGGGCAGTCGAGCGACTGCGAGATTCTGGACTTTGAAAGCGTGGAGGACAGCACAGGCGAGGGCGTGGCCGAGGCGCTGAACACCGGCATGCCCGCGGGGCTTCGCGTGCTGAACTGCTATAGCGTGACACGCCCCGTGCGCGAGATGGTCAACCTGCGCGCGCAGCTCGAAATGGAGTACGACAACGGCGTGCCCGAGGGCGCGTGCGAGCGCATCCGCGAATTCTTCACGCAGGAGGAAATTTTCGTCGAAAAGCGCACGAAGCACAAGGGCATGACCGAACTCAACATCGCGCCGCTCATCCGCTCGCTCACGCTGACGGAGGGGGAGGGCGTGATCCTCGCTGACGCGGTCGTCGCCGCGCAGGACCCGGGCTTGAACCCCACGCTGATCGGCGCGGCGGTCGCGCGGCATCTGCCGGAGATCGCGCCGGACTTTGTTCGGGTGCGCCGAAAAGAGGTCTACGACGCGGAAATGAACGTTTTCCGCTGATTTCTGCCTCGTTTTTCGCAAATAATGCTTGCATTCCCGCTTGGAATGTGATATGCTACCATAGCTTGAAAAGGGCGGTCCTCTGCCGTGCGCGGGTGAAAGAGTCCCGACAGCGCCGAAGAAAAGCGGTCAAGAACGCCTATAAATAGGAGGAAAATATCCATGGATCTCATCAAAGAGCTCGAATCCCAGCAGCTGAAGAAGGAAATGCCCGTCATCAACGTCGGCGACACCGTCCGCGTTCATGTCAAGATCAAGGAAGGCTCCCGCGAGCGCATCCAGGTCTTCGAGGGCATCGTCATCGCGAAGAAGCACGGCGGTCTTGAGGAGACCTTCACCGTTCGTCGTCTCGCCTACGGCGTCGGCGTCGAGAAGGTGTTCCCCATCCACTCCCCCCTCATCGAGAAGGTCGAGACCGTGCGCAGCGGTTATGTTCGCCGCGCCAAGCTGTATTACCTGCGCGGCCGCGTCGGTAAGGCTGCCAAGATCCGCGAGAAGCTGTAAGACAGATTCTTTGAGAACAAAAAAGCATGGCGTTTCCGCCATGCTTTTTTTGTTGCCTTTTTCAAAAAGCGTGCTACAATAATACATTAGAAAATCAGGCGCATTTTGCCGCAGAGGGGAGTCGTTTGTCCGCCTTTGCCGCGGCGCTGGGTTTAGGAGACCGAAATGGACGAATTTGATCAGAAAATGGAGATCAGCGAGCAGCCGCAGGAGGAGATCGTAGAAAAGATCCCCGGGCGCGACGTGTATGAGACGATCTCGTCTCTCGCCTCGGCGCTGCTGGTCGTTGTGCTGGTGTTTACGTTCCTCGTGCGGCTGATGGGCGTTTCCGGCCCGTCGATGATCCCAACATTGCAGGACGGCGACCGGCTTCTCGTCGTCAACTCGCTGCTCTGCGGGGACTATCAGGTCGGCGACATCGTCATCGCGCGCAAGGACACCTTTGACTCGAAGCCCATCGTCAAGCGCGTCATCGCCACCGCGGGACAGACTGTGGATATCGACTTTAACTTAGGTGAGGTCTATGTGGACGGCGAGCTTCTGGACGAGGACTATATCAACGACTACACGTATCGCGAGGAAGGCACCGTGTTCCCGCTCACCGTGCCGGAGGGCGAGGTGTTCCTCATGGGCGACAACCGCAACCACTCAAACGACAGCCGCGATTCCTCGCTCGGCACGGTGGACACGCGGCTGCTGATCGGCAAGGCGGTGTTTCTCGTCTTCCCAGGGCGCGACTATCTGAGCGAGCAGCGCGAGTTTGGCCGCATCGGCGTTTTGAAGTAAAGGGGGAATGAGCGCATGCAGTTGGATTCTCTGAGCTGGTTCCCGGGGCACATGACCAAGACCCGCCGCATGATCACGGCGGAGCTCGGCAATGTGGACGCCGTGTGCGAAATTCTGGACGCGCGCATCCCCATGAGCAGCCGCAACCCCGATGTGGACGAGCTGACGGCGGGCAAGCCCCGTTTGATCGTGCTGAACCGCGTCGATCAGGCCGACCCCGAGATGACGAAAAAGTGGGCGGCGTACTTTCGCTCGCTCGGCTGCGCCGTCATCGAGACGGATGCGAAGCAGGGCGGGGGCGTGAAGCAGTTTTCTTTCGCTGTGCGCACGCTGCTGCGCGACAAGATCGCCTCTTACGAGGCCAAGGGGCAGATCGGCCGCGTGCTGCGTGTGATGGTGCTCGGCATCCCGAATGTCGGCAAGTCGACGTTTATCAACAAGGTCTCCGGCCGCAAGAGCGCCAAGGCGGAGGACCGCCCCGGCGTCACGCGCACAAAGCAGTGGGTGCCGGTCGACAAGATGCTCGAGCTCCTTGACACGCCGGGCATCCTGTGGCCGAAATTTGAAGACAGCAGCGTCGGCGTGCGTTTAGCCTTTACCGGCGCGATCCGAGACGAGGTCGTGGATATCGAAGAGCTTGCCATGCGCCTGATGGACTACCTCGGCAAAAACTATCCCAAGGCCATCGAGGAACGCTACAAGCTCACCGTTTCCGAAGAGGACGACGGCTATGCGCTGCTCGAAAAAGCGGGGCGCAAGCGCGGCTTTTTGATCTCCGGCGGCGAAGTCGACACCGAGCGCATGAGCCGCATCCTGCTCGACGAGTTCCGCGGCGGCAAATTAGGACGTTTCACGCTTGAGTTCCCGCCGGAGGGCGAGAGCGCATGAGCGTCGACCTGCACTACGAGGAAAAAGCCCGCGCCGCGGGCTTTTCATCCGTCTGCGGCGTGGACGAGGCGGGCGCTGGGCCGCTGATGGGTCCTGTATACGCCGCTGCCGTCATCCTGCCGGAGGGCTGCGAGATTGAGGGGCTGAACGACTCCAAGAAGCTGACGGAGAAAAAGCGCGAGGTGCTCTTTCCTGTCATCTGTGAAAAGGCCGTTGCCTATGCCATCACGTCCGTCGACGAAAAGGAGATCGACGCGACGGACATTCTGAGCGCGCGTATGAAGGCGATGCAGCTCGCCATCGACGCGCTGCAGGTCCCGGCAGACTACGCGCTCATCGACGGCAACCGCGACCACGGCGCGTCGGCGAGGATCACCACGCCGCACGAGACCATCGTCGGCGGAGACGGTGCGAGCTTATCTATCGCCGCCGCGAGCGTGCTGGCGAAGGTCAGCCGAGACCACTATGTGGTCGAAGTGCTCGACCCTATGTACCCTGAGTATCAGTTTGCCAGGCACAAGGGCTACGGGACAAAGCTGCACTATCAGATGCTTGATCAGTACGGCCCGAGTCCCGTGCACCGCATGACGTTCCTCAAAAAGTGGGAGGCGCGGCGATGAGCACGAAGCAGGACGGCGACTGGGGCGAAGCGCTGGTCGCAAAGTATCTGAGCGAGCGCGGCTGCCGGATTGTGGAAAAAGAGTGGCGCTGCCGCTTCGGCGAGATCGACCTGATCGCCGAGCAGAACGGCGTGCTGCTGTTCGTCGAGGTGAAGCTGCGCACGAATTTGCAGTACGGCGCGCCGCGCGAGTATGTCACGGCGAAAAAGCAGGAGAAGCTGCGCGCCGCGGCGCTACTGTATTTAAGCGAGCACGAGCTGGACGTGCCCGCCCGCTTCGACGTGGCGGAGGTCTACACCGATGTGCGCCATAGCGCGGGTAAAACGCGCATCGCTTACATCGAAAACGCATTTTGATCTGACTTTGGAAGGGAGGCACGCGATGGCATTATACGCGATCGGCGACCTGCACTTATCGCTCGGCACGAACAAGCCGATGGACGTGTTCGGTCCCAAATGGGCGAACTATGTCGAGCGCATTCAGGAGAATTTCTCGAAGCTGAACGATGACGACGTCATCGTTATCGCGGGGGATATCTCGTGGGGCATGTCGCTCGAGCAGTCGCTGCCGGATTTTCAGTTTATCGACGCGCTGCCGGGGAGAAAAATTCTCTTAAAGGGCAACCACGACTACTGGTGGGGCACGGCGTCGAAGATGAAGAAGTTCTTCGCCGAGCACGACATCACGACGCTCGATATCCTCTACAACAACGCCTTTTTCTACGGCGACCACGCCATCTGCGGCACGCGCGGCTGGTTTTACGAAGAGGATGCCGCGGGGACGCACACGGGCAAGATGCTCGCGCGTGAGGCGCTGCGGCTTGAAGCGTCGCTCAAGGCGGCGGAGGGCAAGCCCATCTATTGCTTTTTGCACTATCCGCCCATCTATCAGGGCTACAAGTGTCCCGAGATGCTTGAGCTTCTCGACAAATATGAGGTTGAGCGCTGCTACTACGGACACCTGCACGGCTACACGCACCGCCGCGCGTTCGAGGGAATGCGCGAAAAAACCGAATACGCGCTGATCGCGGCGGATTATGTCGCCTTTCAGCCTGTAAAAATTTGCAATTAAGACATAAATTGATGCAAAAAAGGGTGGAAATTCCGAGAAAGCTATGGTATAATTCCACTTTGCAAAAGCATCATTATCTGATGTTAAACGGAGGAAAAAGAAATCATGACTGTCAAAAATGTTGAAAAGCTGGAAAAGAGCAGAGTCGCGGTGACCGTCGAGGTCGGCGCGGAGGAGTTTGAAGCCGCCGTTGCCAAGGCCTACGCCAAGGCCCGCAATAAGCTCAGCATTCCCGGCTTCCGCCCCGGCAAGGCCCCCCGCAAGATGATCGAAAAGCTCTACGGCGCGGGCGTTTTCTACAGCGATGCCGTTGACATCGCCCTGCCCGAGGCATATACGCAGGCCATCGGCCAGAGCGGCCTCGATGTCGTCGGCTATCCCGAGATCGAAATCGTGGATGACAAGATCGACGAGAACGGCTTCACCTTCAAGGCGACCGTCGCCGTGTATCCCGAGGTCAAGCTCGGCGAGTACAAGGGCCTGACGGCTGAGAAGGAAGAGATCAAGGTCAGCGCTGACGACGTCAAGGAGCGCCTCAACGAGATGGCCGAGCGCAACGCCCGCCTCGTCTCCGTCGATCGCAAGGCCAAGAAGGGCGACATCGCCGTCATCGACTTCGAGGGCTTCGACAACGGCGAAGCGTTCGAGGGCGGCAAGGGCGAGAACTACGAGCTCGAGCTCGGCTCCGGCAGCTTCGTCCCCGGCTTTGAGGATCAGGTCATCGGCATGAAGACCGGTGAAGAGAAGGACCTCGACATCACCTTCCCCGAGGATTATCACAAGGATCTCGCCGGCAAGAAGGTCGTCTTCCACGTCAAGGCCAAGGAGATCAAGTGCAAGGAGCTGCCCAAGCTCGACGACGACTTCGCCAAGGACGTGTCCGAGTACGACACACTTAAGGAACTCAAAGACAGCATCAAGCGCGAGATTACCGAGCAGCGCGAGCAGTCCGCCAAGTACGCTGTTGAGAACGAGCTGATGGAGAAGGTCGCCGCGAACATCGAGTGCGACATCCCCGATGCGCTCATCGACGAGCAGTGCGCCCGCTTCCTCGAGGAGTTCAAGCAGCGTCTGCAGTCTCAGGGCATCCCCTATGATCAGTACTGCAAGATGACCAACATGGATGAACAGAAGTTCCTGGAGGAGGGCAAGGAGCCCGCGACCCGCCAGGTGCGCATGGATCTCGCCGTGAACGCCATCATCAAGGAAGAGAAGCTCGAGGCCACCGACGAGGAAGTTGAGAAGCAGTACAACGACCTTGCTGAGAAGTACAGCATGGATGTGAACGAGCTCAAGAAGTATCTTGATGCCATGTCCGTCCGCACGCAGATCATCCGCGACAAGGCCATCAGCGTCGTCGTGGACAGCGCGAAGATCGAAAAGAAGAAGGCTCCCAAGAAGGAAGCCGAGGGCGAAGCCTCCGAAGGCGAGGAAAAGCCCGCCAAGAAGACCGCTGCCAAAAAGTCCGACAAGAAGGAAGAAGAAAAGGCTGAATAACCGGCAAAGCGGCCATAATAGATAGAAACGACGATCAACCACAAATGCCTGCCATTTGTGGTTGATTGTGTACATACCAATTTTTTGAACAGGGTATGAACAAGGAGGTTACCAAGATGAGTTTAGTCCCTTACGTCATTGAACAGACCAACCGCGGCGAGCGCTCTTACGACATTTTCTCGCGCCTTCTGGAAGACCGCATCATTTTCCTCGGCGAAGAGGTCAACGACGCGACCGCGAGTTTGATCGTCTCGCAGCTTTTGTTCCTCGAGGCCAAGGACCCCGACAAGGACATCCAGCTTTATATCAACTCCCCCGGCGGCAGCGTGACGGCGGGCTTGGCGATCTACGACACGATGCAGTATATCAAGTGCGACGTGTCCACCATCTGCGTGGGTCTCGCCGCCAGCATGGGCGCGTTCCTGCTCTCGTCCGGCGCAAAGGGCAAGCGTATCGCGCTGCCGAACGCGGAGATCATGATCCACCAGCCCTCTGCCGGTACGCAGGGCAAGGTCACGGATATGGAGAGCGATGTTGAGCACTTCCTGCGCATCAAGCAGCGCTTGAACAAGATCCTGGCTGAAAACACCGGCAAGACGCCCGAGCAGGTCAAGCTCGATTCCGAGCGCGATCACTGGATGACGGCGGATGAAGCGCAGGCCTACGGCCTTGTGGACAAGGTCATTTACAAGAGATAAGGACAGTTTGACTTATGAGTGAAGATAGGAAAAAAGAGCTTCGCTGCTCGTTCTGCGGCAAGAGCGAGCACGAAGTGTACCGCATGATCCAGGGCCCCGGTGTGCGCATTTGCGACGAGTGCGTCCGCCTGTGCATGGACGTGCTGGAGGACGGCTACGAGCCGCACGACGGTCTGGAAGCGCCTGACTCCATCCCCACGCCGCGCGAAATTCGCGAGGTGCTCGACCAGTATATCATCGGGCAGGAGACGGCCAAGGTCGCGCTGTCCGTGTCCGTCTACAACCACTATAAGCGTATCTTCTTCGGCGGCGACGACGAGGTGGAGCTGCAAAAGAGCAACATTCTGCTCCTCGGCCCCACCGGCAGCGGCAAGACGCTCTTCGCCCAGACGCTCGCCCGCATTTTGAAGGTGCCGTTCGCCATCGCAGACGCGACGACCCTCACCGAGGCGGGCTACGTCGGCGACGATGTGGAAAATATTCTGCTCCGCCTTTTGCAGGCGGCGGATTATGACGTGGAGCTCGCCGAGCGCGGCATCATCTATGTCGACGAGATCGACAAGATCGCCCGCAAGAGTGAAAATACCTCCATCACGCGCGACGTCTCCGGCGAGGGCGTGCAGCAGGCGCTCTTAAAGATCGTCGAGGGCACGATTGCCAACGTGCCGCCGCAGGGCGGCCGCAAGCACCCGCATCAGGAGTTCATCCAGATCGACACGCACAACATCCTCTTCATCTGCGGCGGCGCGTTCGAGGGCATCGAGAAGATCATCGAGAGCCGCCTCGACCGCAAGTCAATGGGCTTCGGCGCGGAGCTCAAGAGCAAGAACGACGTGGACGAGAGCAAGATCCTGCGCGATGTGCAGCCGCACGATATCTTAAAGTTTGGCATCATCCCCGAGCTGGTCGGCAGACTTCCGGTCATCACGGCGCTCGACGCGCTGACGCGCGGCGATCTCGTCAAGATTTTGACCCAGCCGAAAAACGCGCTCGTCAAGCAGTATCAGAAGCTGTTCTCCTACGACGACGCCGAGCTCACATTCGAGCCCAAGGCGCTCGAAGCGATCGCCGACAAGGCCATCGAGCGCAAGATCGGCGCGCGCGGCCTGCGCGCGGTGATGGAGGGCCTGCTGATGAACGTGATGTACGACATCCCGTCCGACCGCACGATCGACCGCGTGACCATCACGCCGGGCTGCGTGGAGGGGACGGAACAGCCGAAAATTTCCCACCGCACAGAGAAAGAAGGGGAGGTGCCGCAGCCGTCGCTGCCGGCAGACTCCGCTTCATAAGGAGATACCCCATGGAACCTGTAACAAAAAATCTTCCGGTCATTGCCCTGCGCGGGCTCAATGTGTTCCCGCGCATGAACACGAGCTTTGATCTCGAACGTCCGATCTCCGTGCACGCGCTCGAGCGCGCCATGGAGAATGGGGAGGAGATTTTTCTCGTCACCCAGCGCGAGATCGGCGTGGAGCAGCCGGAGGAAAAAGACCTGTACGAGATCGGCACGGTCGCGCGCGTGACGCAGATCCTGCGCGTGTCCGATCGTGTGCTGCGCGTGATGATGGAGGGCGCGTGCCGCGCCCGCCTCAAGCGGCTGTGGCAGCGCGAGCCGTTTTTGCAGGCGCAGGTCGAGCTCATCGACGAGCCGGCCACCTCGCGCCATAGCAAGCGGACGGAGGCGATGCTGCGCCAGACCTACGCCAGTGTGACGGAATACGCCGAGCTCGCACAGAAATTGCCGGACGACGTCTACGCCGCCATTTTGTCGACGAATGACCCCGGCTATCTGGCCGATTTTATCGCCCAGCAGCTCAACCTGCGCTATCAGGACAAGCAGGATATTCTCGACGAGCTGCGCCCACTGCCGAGATTGCAGCGCATGAACGAAATTCTGCGCCGCGAGATCGAAGTGACCGCGATGGAGCAGGACATTGAGAGCAAGGTCCGCTCCCGCGTCGGCAAAATTCAGAAAGACTTTGTCCTGCGCGAGCAGATCAAGGTTTTGCAGAACGAGATCGGCGAGGGCGGCGAGGACGAAGAGCTCGACGAATACCGCGAGAAGATCAGCAAGGCTCACCTTCCTGAAGAGGTGGAGCGCAAGCTCTTAAAGGACGTGGACAAGCTCGCCAAGCAGCCGTTCGGCAGCGCCGAGGCGAGCGTGCTGCGCAATTATCTCGACACCTGCATGGAGATGCCGTGGGGCGTGGAGACGAAAGAGCGCGCCAGCGTGGAAGCCGCGCGCAAGATTCTCGACCGCGACCACTACGGCCTGCAGAAGGTCAAGGAGCGCATTTTGGAGTTCATCGCCGTGCGCCAGCTCAACCCCGAGGCGAAGGGGCAGATTTTGTGTCTCGTCGGCCCTCCGGGCGTCGGCAAGACGTCGATCGCGCTGTCGGTCGCCAAGGCGATGAACCGCAAGGTCGCGCGGCTGTCGCTCGGCGGCGTGCGCGACGAGGCGGATATCCGCGGCCACCGCAAGACCTACATCGGCGCGATGCCCGGCCGCATTATCGAAGCCATTTCCCGCAGCGGCTCGATGAACCCACTGCTCGTGCTCGACGAGGTCGACAAGATGAGCAGCGACGGGCGCGGCGATCCCGCGTCGGCACTTTTGGAAGTGCTCGACAGCGAGCAGAATTACGCCTTCCGCGACCACTATCTTGAAATTCCCGTCGACTTGAGCCGTGTGATGTTTATCATGACGGCCAACGCGCTCGACACCATTCCGCGCCCGCTGCTCGACCGCATGGAGATCATCGAAATTTCCAGCTACACGGACGAGGAAAAGGTGCAGATCGCGCAGCGGCACCTGCTGCCCAAGGAGCGTCAGGCCCACGGGCTGACGGCCTCGAACCTGCGCGTGGACGAGAGCGCCATCCGCGCGGCCATCGCGCTCTACACGCGAGAGAGCGGCGTGCGTTCGCTTGAGCGCCAGCTCGGCAAGATCTGCCGCAAGGCAGCAATGCAGCTTGCCACAAGCGGTGTAAAGCGAGTCACCGTGACAGAGAAGAATATCAAGGACTTCCTCGGCGCGCCGCGCGCCGCACAGGAGAAGATCCCTGAAAAGGATCTTGCCGGCGTGGTGAACGGCCTTGCGTGGACCGAAGTGGGCGGCGAAATTCTTCCCGTCGAGGTCGGTGTGATGGACGGCAGCGGCAAGGTCGAGCTTACGGGCAACTTAGGCGACGTGATGCAGGAGAGCTGCCGCGCGGCGCTCTCGTGCCTGCGCCAGCGGGCGCAGGAGCTCGGCATCGCGCCGGACTTTTATAAGACGAAGGACATTCACATCCACTTC
>CAVFND010000007.1:0-18972 GCA_963623615.1 Oscillibacter sp. ER4
GGGGTTGCGGCCGGTGCGCTCGGCGCGGTGCTTGGTTTCGAAAGAGCCGAAGCCGACGAGCTGAACCTTCTCGTCGTTCTTCAGGGAGTCGATAATGGTGTCGAGGGCAGCGTTGATCACAACCTCGGACTCCTTCTTGGAAATGCTGGCTTTTTCTGCCACGGCAGCAATGAGTTCAGTCTTGTTCATCGTTTGATCCTCCTGAATAGTGTCCGGAGACAGGGCCTCCGGGGTGTATATGAGCAAAAAGCGTTGCCGCTTTTGGTCATCTGAGTTGTTCCTTGGCGTCGTTCCACAGCGCCGTCAGCTCATCGAGCGGGAGAGCGGGCATGTCCTCGCCGCGCGCATTCACCGCTTCTTCCACCTTGCGGAAGCGCGCGATGAATTTTTCGCAGGTCTTCGTGAGCGCCACCTCGGGGTCGACGCCGCAGAAGCGGCCGACCTTGACGGCGGCGAACAGCACATCGCCGAGCTCTTCTTCAAAGTTTGTGCCGTTTTCAACGGCGGAGCGCAGCTCCTGCGTCTCCTCGTCGAGCTTGTCGAGGGCACCGGAAACGTCTGCGAATTCAAAGCCCGCCTTTGCCGCCTTGCTCTGCAGCTTGTCCGCCCGCCAGAGGGCGGGAAGAGAACGGGCGACGGAATCCATCGCGTCGGCGGTGGTGCGCTGACCCTTTTCCTGCCGCTTGAGCTTGTCCCAATTGACGAGCACTTGCTCGCTGTCGTCCGCCTTTGTGTTCGAAAACACGTGCGGGTGGCGGAAGATGAGCTTTCGCACCACATGGTCGGTCACATCGTCGGTCGTGAAGCGGCCGGCTTCCTCCTCCATGTGGATGTTGAAGAGCACCTGCATCAGCACGTCGCCGAGCTCCTCTTTCATCAGCTCCGGATCGTCGAGGTCGAAGGCCTCGGCGGCCTCGTAGGCTTCCTCTAAAAAGTTGCGGCGGTTCGACCGGTGCGTCTGCTCGCGGTCCCACGGGCATCCGCCCGGCGCGCGCAGAATACGCAGAATGTCGACAAGGTCGTCATATGTGTAGAAATCTTTCTCAGGATAATTTATCATACATTCCCTCTTATTGCAAGGTGTTTTACGCAATTTCCCTGATTTTTCAGGGGTTTTCAGCGCACGTGCAGGATGCGGGCGAGCTTTTCGCCCTTGGGCAGCAGTGCGAGGTCGTCGCGCGTGACGATCCGCAATGCGAGGACGAGCGCGACGTACACAATGACCGCCAGCACGACCGCGAGACCGACGTTCACGATCTGCGTCGTGGTCGCGCCGCCAAGCGCGATATGCGCGGCGAAGAAGCGATAGGAGAATCTGGCGCACACCGCCATTATGAGCGACGCAATGAGCGGCTTTGCAAAGACCTTGAAGTAGTTCGGCTTATCCTCCATCGTGCGGTAGACGAAAAAGAGGTTGAGCGCAGAGACGATCACAAAGCATACGAGCGTGCCGTAGGGCGCTGCGTGGATGTTGATGGACGGCACGGCGGTGAGATTGTAGTTGAAGATGATCTTGACCACGCCGCCGATGAGCATCGTGAAAACAGGCACGTGTACGCGCCCATAGGACTGTAAAATGGAGTTTGAAATGAGCATCAGGCAGACGAACATGCTCGCAATGCCGAGCACGGCTAAAAGAGAGCCGCCGAGCTCGCTGTCGTAGCGCGGGTAGCAGAGCTTCATAATGGGCTCTGCCAGCGCCCAAAGGCCAAGACCCATCGGGAAGGCCATGAGCCCCGTGACGCGCAGCGACGAGTTGATGACGCGCGACGTGTGCACGCGGTCGTTGCGCGCGAGGGACGCCGACACCGTCGGAATGACGGAGATCGTCAGCGCCGTCATCATCGACGACGGCAGGTTATAGAGGTTCATGCCCGAAGAGTACGTGCCGTAGAGGTGGCGCGTCTCCTTGAGCGTGTAGCCCAGCGCGTTCTGGAGCTGGCCCTGCACGAGCGACGTGTCGATGAGCGTGATGATCGACACCATCGAGGCCGACAGCGTGATGGGAATGGCGATGGAGAGCAGGCGGTTTAAGATCGCGCCGGAGGCGTCCGGTGTGTCCGTGCCCGGGGTGCGCGGGCGGTGGCGCAGATAGTCGATGAGCATGTAGACGAGCGCGAGCACCGAGCCGACCGTTACGCCGACGATGGCCGCGGCCGCGGCGATGTAGTCCTCGTACCCCAGGCTCACGACGTACATCGAAAGGCCAAGGCCGATGAAGAGCTTGCTGACCGCCTCAATGATCTGCGAGACGGCGGTCGGCGTCATGCGGAAGCTGCCCTGTGCAAAGCCGCGGAACGCGGCAAGGCAGCCGACGCACACAACGCCCGGGGCGAGCGCCTTGATGCCGTAGGCGGCGTTCGGGTTATTGAGGAGCGCCGCGCACTTCTCGTTGCCGAACCACATGATGACAAACGAGATGACGCCGAGCGTCAAAAACGCGGCGAACGAGACCTTGAGCACGCGCCGCGCCTGACGCTCGCGCCCGAGCGTCTTCGCCTCCGAGATCATCTTCGAGAGCGCCACGGGAAGCCCCGCGGTCGAGATGGTCAGCAGCACGGCATAGATGTTGTAGGCGTTGTTGAAGTCGGCGTTGCCCGTCTCGCTCAGGATGTTCGCGAGCGGGATCTTGAAGAGCGCGCCGATGATCTTCACGATGACGACGCCAACGGCCAACACCGCCGCGCCGCCGAAAAAGGACTGTTTCTTTTCCGTAGCCATTAAAATTTCGACCTTTTCCTTCTTAGCTGAAATAAACTGTGTTACAGCCGCTCAAGGCAGCCGAGGATGAGAGAGGAGAAATGCGGGGCCGACTGCTCGGCCATCTCGTTGACCTCCTCGCCAGAGAGCGGCTGGGGCAGCACGCCCGCGGCCATGTTGGCGCACAGTGTCACGCCGAGAATTTCATATCCGCAGTGCGCGGCGGCGATGGCCTCCGGCACGGTGGACATGCCCACGGCGTCCGCGCCGAGCACGCGCGCGGCGCGCACCTCGGCAGGGGTTTCAAACTGCGGGCCGGGGAAGTACATGTAGACGCCCTCGCGCAGCGTGAGCTCCTGCGCCCTGGCGACCTCCTTCGCAAGCTCGCGCAGGCGGGGAGAGTAGACATTGGACATATCGGGGAAGCGCGTGCCGAACTCCTCAATATTCGGGCCCCAGAGCGGGCCGAAGTCAAAGAGCTTGATGTGGTCGGAAATGAGCATCAAATCGCCAGACTGATAATCGGTGTTTACCGCGCCCGCGGCGTTCGTCACGATCATCGTCTTTGCGCCAAGTAAGCGGATGACGCGGCAGGCGTAGGCGGCGTCCTCCATCGTGTAGCCCTCGTAGCAGTGCATGCGGCCCTGCATGACCGCGACGCGCTTGCCGCGCAGCATGCCGAAGACGAAGCGGCCCTCGTGCCCCGGTGCGGTGGACGCGCGGAAGTGCGGGATATCCGCATAGCTCACACAGGTGCGCGCCTCGACGCGGTCGCCGAGAAAGCCGAGGCCGCTGCCGAGCACCAGCAGCACCTCGGGACGGAGATCGCCGAGGCGGGCGGCGATCATATCGGCGCTCTCGCAGTAATCGGCATAGGTGAAGTGCGGCTTGACCGCATCGGCGGTAAAGAAATCACTCTTATTCATCGTTATTCTCCTTGTTCGGCGTAGAAGCGGGCGAAGTCCATCAGGTTTGCGCGGCGCTTTTCGGGCCGGTCGATGTATTCACGCGGATATTTGGCGTTGAACGCGCGGCGGATCTGCCCGCCGCCGACCATCTTGGTCGAGCCGCCCGCGCCGAGCGAGAGGATGGAGTGCAGCTCTTCCATGATGTAGATGTTGTAGAGCCCCGTGCCGCCGGGCTTCGTCCAGCCGACATTTTCAAAGCTGCCGGACATGTACTTCTGGCGGTAGAGGTAATAGGGGGCAAAACCATGTTTACGCAGCGTGGGGTCGGCATAGTCCAGCATTTGCGCGACCTCGTCCGCGCCGGGGATACGGCTGCCCTCAAGCATGATGCGGCTGCCCTTTTTGAGCGACAGCGTGTGCACCGTGATATTGTCCGCGCCCATCGAGACGACCTCGTCCAGACTTCTGGCAAAGCCCTCGGGCGTGTCCTCGGGCAGGCCCGCGATGAGGTCCATGTTGACGTGCGGGAAATTCGCGTTTTTCACCTGCTCCATCGCGCGGCGGATGTCGTCCGCCGTGTGGCGGCGGCCGATGGCCGCGAGGACAGTGTCCTCCATCGTCTGGGGGTTGATGGAAACGCGCGTGGTGTTGTGCGCGCGCAGCA
Organism: Oscillibacter sp. ER4; assembly: GCA_963623615.1. Classification (GTDB taxonomy): domain Bacteria; phylum Bacillota; class Clostridia; order Oscillospirales; family Oscillospiraceae; genus Hominicoprocola. The sequence continues at coordinate 4,273 of CAVFND010000007.1, forward strand.
CGCGCAGCTTTTCTTCGTCGATCGTGTCGGGACGGCCCGCCTCGATCGTAAGCTCGGCGAGGCCGTTAAAGTCAAAATTCTGCTCGAGCTTCGTGAGCAGGCAATCCATCTGACCGGCGGCCAGCGTGGTCGGCGTGCCGCCGCCCATGTAGAACGACTTGACGTTCAGCCCCAAATCGCGCACAAGCTGTCCCGCCGCGGTGATCTCGTCGAAAAGCGCCTTCAGATACGGCTCGACGAGCGAGAACGACTTTTCGACGCTCTGCGCCACGAAGCTGCAATACGCGCACCTCGTCGGGCAGAACGGGATGCCGACATAGAGCGAGATGTCGTTCGGCTCCAGCTCCGCCGCGGCGCGAATGCCGGCGTCCGCCGCCTCGATGGCGAGGCGGGCGCGCGCGGGCGCGACGCGGTAGAGCTCCTGCAATTCCTTTTCCGCGCGCTTTTTGCCGCCCTCGCGGATGAGCGACAGCGCGACCTTGCTGGGGCGCACGCCAGTGAGGCTCCCCCACGCGGGGGAGATGCCGAGCAAGTCCTTCGCCGCGCCGAAAAAGCTGATGCCGACGGCGTGGCGGCGCTGTCCCTCTTTTTCATACTCCGTGCCGGAGAGAGGATAGTCGTAGCTGTGGGCGGCGGACTTGCCGTCCACGCCCAGCTCCGTCGTCACCTGCACGCGGTCATTCTCTTCGGTGAGCGTCACGCGTGCCCAGTGTGCGTCGGTTGCTTCGTCGACCGTGCCGTAAACGGGCTTTTCGCCGGGGAAGAGCGTTAAAAGGCTCTGCTCCAGCGCGTATTTTTCATCATGCCCAATGAGCTCAAGTTTCATGTGGTTTCGTGTCCTTTATCGCAGCGCCTGACGCAGATACAGATTCATCGCCTTTTCGCGTGCGAGCGTTGTGGAATTCATGTGGCCGGGGTAGACGGAGTAGTCCTCCTTCAGCTCGCCGAGGCGGCGCAGGGAGAAGAGCATCTGCGCGTCGTTGCCGCCGGGGAGGTCGGTGCGGCCCATGGAGCCTGCGAACAGCGTGTCGCCGGGGAACATCGCGTCGCCGACCAGCAGCGTCACGCCGCCGAGCGTGTGGCCCGGCGTGGCGAGAACCTTAATTGTAAGCGAGCCGAGCGGCAGCGTATCGCCCTCACCGTAGTATTTGAGGTCGGGAACGAGGTCGGCCATCGGATAGTGGTAGATGCCCGTGGAGTGGGCGTCGGCCTCGCCGATGTAGACGGGCACGTCCGGCAGCGCCTTTTTGAGCGCGGGCACGGCGAGCGTGTGGTCGCGGTGTCCGTGGGTCAGCAGAATGTATTTGAGCGTGACGCCCTCGCTTTTGATGAGCGCGAGCAGTTTTTCCGCCTCGCCGCCCGGGTCAATGAGCGCGGCGGACTTCGTTTCCTCGTCGATGAGCAGGTAGCAATTCGTCTGCAAGGAGCCGACGACGGTGGTGATGACTTTCATAAGAAATACCCCTTTCTTTACTGCTTTTTCGGTGCGTCTAAATCGGCGGAGTCCACGATCAGCGTGAACGGTCCGTCGTTGAGCGATTCGACCTCCATGTGCGCGCCGAACTCGCCGGTCTCGACATGGTAGCCCTTTTCGCGGCAGATCGCCACGAACTTTTCATACATCGGGATGGCAATTTCCGGGCGCGCGGCGCTTAAAAATTCGGGACGGCGGCCCTTGCGGCAGTTGCCGTAGAGCGTGAACTGCGAGACAACTAGAAGCTCGCCGCCGACATCGTCGAGGGAGAGATTGATCTTGTCGTTCTCGTCGTCAAAAATGCGCAGCGAGCAGAGCTTGTCCGCCATCTTGCGGCATTTTTCTTCCGTGTCGTCCGGCGCAACGCCCAGCAGGATCAAAAAGCCCCTGCCGATCTTGCCCTTGACGGCCCCGTCAATCGTAACGGAGGCGTGTTTTACTTTAGTCAATACTGCTCGCATAATAGATTCCTTTCTATGCCCCAAAAGGGCGGCGTTTTGGTCCCCACTGCCGTGGGGAGCGCGGGTCAAAGGGGGTATTCTCTTCTCGAAGAGAATACCCCCTTTGTATCCCCCGGAGAAGGACGAGGGGAGTCCCCCTCGACCCCCGACATTGTGAGTTTGTAGCTTGAAGAAGTGCTCAGCCTGCGGAATCGGGTGCCTGCCATGGGGTGGTGCTAAACGACTTGGTGTGCTTCTATCTTCGCTGTCGCTTTGCCTGCGATTCGTTACCCTTACGCAATCTCCGTCTACTTCGGATTGGTACAATCTTGTGTTTGCCTGCCAAGGCGGCATTGCTGACGCTCGCCGCGATATCGTATTATCGGTAGACGGCGATTAGGCTGCACCAAAACAAGATCGGCAGAGCGGCAGCGGGTAGTAGAAGCAGAGGCAAGTCGTATAGCAGCTCCAAACGCGGCAACGCCGCGCGCAGGCAGTTGCGTTCCGGAGGCATAAAGGTTGTTCGAGCTTGGGGCTGCCAATCAAGCGCCTTTCTTTTGGACGGTCACACCGCCCGTTTTCTTTCTCGGGAAAGAAAATGGGGGGTGTGGTCCTGCCGCCCGCAGGCGGCATTTCCCTCCGCGCAACGCGCGGAGTTTAGCCCGCAGGGCGGTCCACCTTCATCACCCCGCTGATCTGGTGCAGCCGGCGCATGACCGCTGCGAGGTGCTGCGCATCGGCGATATAGATGTTGAGGTGAATGACCGCAAAGCCGTCGGCGGTCGTCGTCGCGTTGAGCGACGCCACGCGCGTCTGCGAGGATGAGAGCACGGCAGAAACGTCGAGCACGAGGTTCAGGCGGTCTTTTGCGTAAATATCGAGCGCGGTCTGGTACGATTCCTTGACGTCCGTGCCCCAGCTGACCTTGATCCAGCGGCCGCGCTCCTCGGGCTTTCTGCGCTCGGGGGCGGCGTTGGGGCAGTCGCAGCGGTGGACGGACACGCCGAAGCCGCGCGTGATGAAGCCGACGATCTCATCGCCGGGGACAGGCGTGCAGCACTTGGAGAATTTGACGAGGCAGTTCGAAAGCCCCTCGACGATGATGCCCTGCTCGCTCTTTGTGCGCTTGGGGATGGCCGGGCGCGTCGCGCCGGAGTTGTCCACCGGCACGGTGGCGGCGCGCTCCTCCTTGCGCCGCTTTTCGAGCTTGACGATCTCGTCGTGGATGCGGTTGACGGCCTTCTGCGCGGAAAATCCGCCGTAGCCGATGGCGGCGTACATCTCGTCCATCGAGCCGAACGACGTCTTCTTGAGAAGCGCCGCCTCAATGTCGGTGCCGAGCACCTCACTCATCGGGATGCCGAGGTGCTTGAGCTCGGCTTCGAACGAAATGCGGCCATTGATGATGTTTTCCTCGCGGCGCTCTTTTTTGAACCACTGGCGGATTTTGCTGCGCGCCTCGCTCGATTTGGCGATCTTGAGCCAGTCGCGGCTGGGACCGTGCGCGCTCTTCGAGGTCAGAATTTCGACGATATCGCCGTTTTTGAGCTGATAGTCGAGCGGAGCGATGCGCCCGTTGACCTTGGCGCCCGTCATGCGGTTGCCGATGGCGGAGTGGATAGAGTAGGCAAAGTCGATGGGCGTCGCGCCGGCGGGGAGGTTCGTCACGTCGCCGCGCGGGGAGAAGACGAAGACCTCGTCGGCGAACATGTCGACCTTGAGCGTGTGGACGAATTCCTCGGCGTCAGTGTTCTCCTGATTTTCAAGTAAGCGGCGCACCCATTCGTAGTTGTGCTCGTTGGCGTTGCCGGAGATGCCCTGCTTATACTTCCAGTGCGCGGCCACGCCGTATTCGGCGATCTCGTGCATCTCCTCGGTGCGGATCTGCACCTCGAACGGAATGCCGTCCGCGCCGATGACGGTGGTGTGGAGCGACTGGTACATGTTCGGCTTGGGCGTGCCGATATAGTCCTTGAAACGGCCTAAGATGGGCCGGTACAGATCGTGGATGATGCCGAGCACGTTGTAGCAGTCGGCCACGGTATCGACGATGACGCGGAACGCGAAGAGATCGAGCACCTCGTCCATCGTCTTGTTCTGCGCGTACATCTTGCGGTAGATGCTGTAGGGGTGCTTCATGCGGCCGTAGACCTTGAGATACGGGACATGCTGCTCCTTTAAGCGCTCTTCGATCTGCGCCTGCACGCGCTCCATGAAGGCCTCGTGCTCAGACTGCTTGGCCGCGAGCGAGCGGGTGATCTCTTCATAGCCGACGGGGTCGAGATATTTGAGCGACAAGTCCTCCAGCTCCCACTTGATGCGCTGCATACCGAGGCGGTGGGCGATGGGCGCGTAAATTTCCATCGTTTCAAGCGACTTCTGCCGCTGCTTTTCCGCCGTCTGGTACTCCATGGTGCGCATGTTGTGCGTGCGGTCGGCCAATTTGATGAGAATGACGCGAATGTCCTTGGCCATGGCCATGAGCATCTTGCGCAGGTTCTCCATCTGCTCCTCTTCCTTGCTGGCGTACTGCACGCGCGTCAGCTTGGAGACGCCCTCGACCAGGTCCGCGACCGCGGGGGAGAACTCCTTGGCGATCTCGGCATACGTGGCGGACGTGTCCTCGATGCAGTCGTGCATGAGGGCGGCTTCGATGGACTCACTGTCGAGCCGCAGCTCTTCTGCGATGATCTGCGCGACCGCGAGCGGGTGCGTGATGAACGGCGAGCCGTCTTTACGGAGCTGCCCGTTGTGGTGCGTGTCGGCATAGCGGAAGGCCTTGTCGATCTGGGCAAAATCCGCGCTCGGGTTATACTGGTGGATCGTCTCGACGAGGTGGTCGTACATGCCGAGCACGAGCTTTGCCTGCTCGCCGCTCTCGACGCAGGTGCCGGGCTCGACGATCTGGAGGGGAGCCGAAGCGGTATTCTCTTTTAACGATTTATCCTGTGCTGTCATATCCGAATCGTCTCCTTTAATTACGAAAGAAAGCCGTGCAGGGCGGAAAGATAGGGACTCTTGTCAAGCTCGACCTTTTTCCCGTCCGCCGTCAGGCGGAGCGTGAGGGTCGTGTCCTCACGCTCGATCGAAAGAAGCCCGCGCTCGGCGAAGACCTGTAAGCACATCGCCGTGCGCAGAAACGTCTCCGCACCGACCATTTCCGAGCTCAGGTGCCGCAGCAGCGGCAGCATGGGTTCGCTGATGCCGTCAGGCCCGACCTCGCGCTCCAAAACGCGCCACGCGCGCACGAACTGGCCGCGCGAGGGGAGCGCCCGCGCCGCGTCGCGCGGGGAGAGCGTTCCGCCGCCGATCAGCTCGCGGCAGAGGGAAAGCGCCTCGTTCTCGCGCCCGCTGGGGTCGAGCGAGGGGCGCAGGTCGATGAGCTGGAGCTGGATGGAGCGCTGGGAGCGGAACTCGTTCACCTGCAGATAGAACGCCGCGTCCACGCGCATACCCGCGCACACGCCGCACTCGTCGGCGGTGACGGAGAAGAAAATGCCGTCGAAATTCACGCGGCTTTTCTGCAATTTCAACTTTAAGTGCCGGTTCTGGCCCACGCCCTGCACGCTCTCGAGCGTTGCGCCGCGCAGACAGAAGACGGGGCGGTTGTTGCCCGCGCCGTAGGGTTCGAGGAGCGAGAGCGCCTCGACCTCCTCAAGCGTGATGAGCGACGGGTGCTGCAAGTCGACGTTCACGTCGAGCATCGACACCGGCGAATGCTCGCCCGTGTGGGCGCGCACATACTGGTTCATCCGCGTGCGGAACGCGGGGATATTTTTCTCTTCGATCGTGAAACCCGCGGCGAGCTCGTGCCCGCCAAAGCTCACGAGAAGATCGGAGCACGCTTCGAGCGCATTGAAGAGGTTAAAGCCGCCGTAGCTGCGGCACGAGCCCTTGCCGGAGCCTCCGGAGAGGTGGATCATAAAGCTCGGGCAGGAGAATTTTTCAGAGAGCCGTGACGCCACGATACCCACGACGCCCTGGTGCCAGTCCTCGCTGGATAACACGAGCGCGCTGCGCTCGCTCTCGGGCAGGTCCGCCATCTGCTCGATGGCGCGGCGGAAGATGTCCTGCTCCACGCTCTGGCGCTCGCGGTTGAGCTCGCACAGCTCGCGCGCGAGCTTTTCCGCGCGGATGGGATCGTCGGTGAGCAATAATTCCGCGGCCAGCTCGGCGCGGCCCATGCGGCCCGCGGCGTTGATGCGTGGGGCGAGCACAAAGCCGATCTGGATCGATGAAATGGGGCGCGATGTGAGCCCCGCCTCGCGCAGCAGCGCGTGCAGGCCGATAAAGTCGCTGCGGTCGATGCTCTCAAGTCCGCACTGCACGATGGTGCGGTTCTCGCCCTCCATGCGCATGACATCGGCGATCGTGCCGATGGCGGCCAGCGTGCAGTAGCGCGCGAACAGCGCGTCCTCGCGCCCCTCGCCAAGGGCTAAAATGAGCTTGAGCGCGACGCCCACGCCCGCCAAGTGCTTAAAGGGATACGGGCAGTCGGGCCGGTGGGGGTCGACGACAGCCGCGGCGGCGGGAAGCTGTTCTTTGCACTCGTGATGGTCGGTGATGACAAGGTCGACGCCGAGCGTCGCGGCGTAGGCCGTTTCGTCCACGCCCGTGATGCCGCAGTCGACCGTGACGATCAGCGTCACGCCGGACTCGCTCAGTGCGCGGATGGCGTCGCAGCCGAGGCCGTAGCCCTCCTCAATGCGGCGGGGAATGTGCATCGTCACGTCCGCCCCGCGCGAGCGGAGATAATCGGTCAGAAGGCAGGTCGAGGTGATGCCGTCCACGTCGTAGTCACCAAAGACGGCGAGCTTTTCGCCGTTTTCAAGCGCTCTCGAGATGCGCGCGACGGCCTTGTCCATGTCCTTCATCAAAAACGGAGAGTGGGCGAGCGTCTTCTCGCGCTCGAGCGCTTCGGCGGCCTGCTCGCTCGTGGTGACGCCGCGTGCGGCCAGCACCGACGAGACAAGATAGGGGTATCCCGCGTCCATCAGCGTTCTGATGGCGTCCTCCGGCACGGCGGGGATCTGCCAGTGCTCGTACTTCATGTTTCGGCTCACCTTCTTTCTTTTGCAAACTTTTGGACATACTATCTCGGGCAATACTGCCTCATCATACTAATTCAATCTATTATTTTAGCAAAGACCACCGCAAAGGTAAAGAGGAAATTTGACTATCCGCGTGAGTTTGTGCTACAATACGGCAGAAAGATCACCCAAAAGGGGGCAAATATCAATGAAACAGATCATGACGCACCTGACGGCGCTTGTTCTTGCGCTCGTGATGACCACGACGCTCGCGCTCGCCGCCAACAAGTCGGGCTATTCCGACGTACCGGACAAGAACTGGGCGGCGGGAAGCATCGCGCAATGCAAGCAGTACAATTTGTTGCAGGGCATCGGAAACGGCAAGTTCGGCCTTGGGCAGAAGATGACGCGCGCGGCCTATGCCGCGGCGCTCTGCCGCCTGATGGGCTGGCAAATGGTCACGCCCGAAAAGGGCAGCTTTACCGACAATCAGGATACGAAAAAGTGGTACTTCAGCGCCATCGAGACCGCGAGCGCGCACGACGTCTTCTCCGGCCACAACACGACCTGCCGACCGAACGACCCCATCACGCGCGAGGAGATGGCGGCGATGACCGTCCGCGCGCTGGGGTACAGTACGCTTTCCGGCACGGTGCAGGATGAGTGCCCGTTTACCGATGTTTCGACGAATCCCGGCTATATCACGCTTGCCTGGCGCATGGGTCTTGTGGTGGGCATGAACGCGACGACATTCGCACCGAAAAACGACACGACGCGCGAACAGGCCGCGGCGGTGCTGCTGCGCGCCTACAACGGCCTCAAATCCAAGGTCAGCATGACGACCGTGAGCGCGGCGCCCTCCGGCGCGGCGCTGGTCGAGAGCCTGACGGGCACGAGCGGCGCGGTGCCGCTGTCCCCGCGCGCGGCGGTGGAGCAGGTCTACGACGCGGCGGTCAAGGCCGGCAAGGGCGGCAGCGTGGTCATCAACGCCGTGCCCGCGGCGCAGAACGTGAAAAACGGCAAGGTGGGCGAGCTGCGCACACTGACGCAGGACGAGCTGAGCGCGTACTTGAACGACAGCGCCGTGCAGAAAGCGCGCTCGGGCCGCTTCGACAGCTCGTATCTTCTCTGCAAGGAAAAGGACGGCTCCACGACCGTTGTCTGGTACGAGAGCGAGACGGACATCGCCGAAAAGACCGAGCTCTGCGCGCTGCTCGGCATCAAGAACGTCTACGTGCTGAAGTAAAGAAAAAATGACAGAGGGATATCTCATGCGAGATATCCCTCTTTTTTGCGGTATTCAGAAGTTGTCGTTCCAGGAGTCGAAGTACGGCGGCTCGTTTGCCTGCGGCGCGGTGGCGAGCTGGTAGAAGCGGCAGGTCGAAAGGTTCAGATACGGCGACAGGTAGACGTCCACGGCCGCCGAGAGCACGCCGTAGATCAGCGTGCCGAGCACCGCGCCGGAGAGCGAAAGGGGCAGATAGCTGATGATGACGAATTCATAGAGCAGCGCGATGAGCACGGCAATGATCTGATAGCCGATGAAGCTGAGCTGGAGGAGGAAGAGCTGCATCTTGTAGCCGTTCGTCTGCTGTTTGCTCAAATCAAGCGCTTCCATCACGCCAAGTTCGGGATTTTCACACAGGTTCAGCATGGCGAACGAGTAGCGGTAGGCCGCGATGATGCCGGGGATGACAAAGAGCGTCGACCACAGGAAGATGAAAACGCCCTCGACGATGGAGAGCAGGATGACCTTTCCGGCGAAGGGAAAGGCGTCAAAAAGGCTCTCGTACGGCATTTCCCTGCGGCGCAGGATGCCGAAGCAGTAGCAGTAATACCCCGCGTTCAGAACGAGCGCGACGAGACCGACGAGGATGCTCACAAAGCTGAATGAGAGCACCGTGAAGCCGCCTGAGGAGTCGATCATATAGCTCACGCCCGAGTTGATCGTGTCGAGCACAAGGGTGATGAGAAGATAAAAAAGCGTCATCCGGAAGGGATTGACCTCGCCGGTACGCAGAAGCGAGCGCGATTCTGCCTTGATCGCGCCGATGTCGAGCTGAATGGGCATGGAAAAAGCTCCTTTCTTGCCGGAACGGGAGAAAACAAACGGCAAAGTGCTGAAAATGCACGAAATATCTGAAAAATATAATGTTTGATTATAACATCGCCGCGAAGAAGCGTCAAGAAGCGGAGAAACGGGTTGTTTCCGCCGCACCGCAGGCAAGCGCGAAATGTTTGGCAAAATGATGTTTTTGCGCAAAAACGACGGCGAAATCTGATAAATTATGTAGGAAAATAATAGTCATGAACAATATTTTCTGGACAAGAGAACAGAAAGGGGATATAATCTATCCGATTATGGAGCAGTGTTTCCGCTGCTCTGGCAGTATAAAGATGAGGTGAAGACTATGGCACAATCTTTCTTTGGCGGCGTTCATCCCAACGATATGAAGGCTGCTACCAATGAAAAGGCCATCGAGCAGCTACAAGCCCCTGCTCAGGTGGTGATCCCCATGTCGATGCACTTCGGCGCACCCTGCACCCCGACGGTCTCCAAGGGCGATCACGTCAAACTTGGTCAGAAGATCGGCGAATTCAAAGGTCTCGGCGCTCCCATTCACGCAAGCGTATCCGGTACGGTTGCCGCGGTGGAGCCCCGTCCCTATTCCATGGGCGGCAAGGTCATGTCCGTTGTCATCGACAATGACTTCAAGGACGAGCTGAGCGAAGAAGTCCATGCTCCGGCCGACCCCGACGCGCTGAGCGTGGAGGAAATGATCGAAATGGTCAAGCAGGCCGGTATCGTCGGTATGGGCGGCGCTACGTTCCCCACGCACACGAAGATCTCGAGCGGCATCGGCAAGGTCGACACGGTGATCATCAACGGCGCGGAGTGCGAGCCCTACATCACCGGCGACCATCGCGCAATGCTCGAGCGCCCCGCTGAGATCATCGGCGGCTGCTGTTATCTTGCCAAGATGTTCGGCGTGAACAAGGTCGTCATCGGCGTGGAGGACAACAAGAAAAACGGCATTGACATGCTCAATAAGGTCATCGCCGAGCAGAAGGCTCCCGTCGTGGTTGAGTCGCTGCGCTGCCGCTACCCCCAGGGCGGTGAAAAGCAGCTCTGCCAGGCCATCACCGGCAAGCAGGTGCCCCCCGGCGGCCTGCCCGCGAGCATCGGCTGCGCCGTGTTCAATATCAACACCACCATCGCCATTTACCATGCCATCAAGGACGGCATGCCCGTGGTGCGCAAGGTCGTCACCGTGTCCGGCAGCGGCGTTGTGGAGCCGAAGAACTTAGAGTGCCCGATCGGCACGCCGGTTTCGCTCCTGTTCGACGCCTGCGGCGGCTTAAAGGACGAGACGTTCAAGCTCATCGCCGGCGGCCCGATGATGGGTATGGCGCAGGCTTCCGCCGACTTCCCCGTGGCCAAGGGCACGGGCGCGGTGCTGGCGTTTGCCGCGAATGAGAACAAGGTCTCCGAGGACCCGACCTGCATCCGCTGCGGCCGCTGCGTTGAGGCCTGCCCGATGCACCTCGAGCCCCTGTACCTCTATTTATATGTGCAGAAGAACCGCATCGAGGATCTCGAGGCGGCTCACGTCATGGACTGCATCGAGTGCGGCGCGTGCTCTTACATCTGCCCGGGCCGCCTGCACCTGACGCATTCGTTCAAGGTCGGCAAGCAGAAGGTCAAGGAAGCCGCCGCCAAGGCCAAGGCCGCGGCTGAGGCTGCCAAGGCTGCCGAAGAAGCAAAGAAGGAGGCTTAAGAGATGCTGAATGATTATAAGGGTCTGAAGCTCATCGCTTCCTCCAACCCCCATATCCGCACCAATGAAGACACGCGCTCGATCATGCTCGACGTGATCATCGCGCTGTGCCCCGCGCTCATCATGAGCGTGATCCGTTTCGGTTTCCGCGCGCTGATCTCCGTGCTCGTGAGCGTGGTTTCCGCAATGTTTTTCGAGTGGCTTTACCGTAAGCTCCTGCACAAGACGCAGACGCTCGGCGACCTGTCCGCCGTCGTTACCGGTATCCTGCTCGCGTTTGTCTGCCCCGTGACGCTTCCTTACTGGATGCTGATCGTCGGCAACTTCTTCGCGATCTTCATTGTCAAGCAGCTCTACGGCGGCCTTGGCAAGAACTTCTTAAACCCCGCTCTGGCCGGCCGTGCCGCGCTCGTCGCGTGCTACACGAGCCAGATGACCTCCTGGATCGACCCGGCCTCCGGCAAGGCGGCGCTCTTCGGCGGCGCTGACGTCGTGACCGCGGCCACCCCGCTCGCCATGATGAAGGGCGGCGAGTTTGCCGAGCTCACGAGCCAGTACAGCCTCTCCGATATGTTCATCGGCAACATCGGCGGTTCCATGGGCGAAATCTCCGCGATGATGCTGCTCATCGGCGGATTGTACTTAATTTTCCGCAAGGTCATCTCCTGGCAGAGCCCCGTTGCCTACATCGGCACGGTGGCAGTCCTCACGTTCCTCTTCCCCCAGGGCAACGATGCGATGAGCTGGATGCTCTACAACGTGCTCGGCGGCGGTTTGTTCCTCGGCGCGTTCTTCATGGCCACCGACTATGTTACCTCCCCCGTCACGAAGAAGGGCCAGCTGATCTTCGGCATCGGCTGCGGCCTCATCACGGTGTTCATCCGCTACTTCGGCTCCTATCCCGAAGGCGTTTGCTACTCCATCCTTGTGATGAACTGCTGCACCTGGATCATTGACAAGTACACCAAGCCCACCCGCTTCGGCGTAGATAAGAAAGCAGCGAAGGAGGCGGCAAAGAAATGAAGATCGAAGGTAAATTCATTTTCAAGGTAGCCGGTACGCTGACGGCGATCTCGCTGGTCGTCGCGCTGCTGCTGGGCCTGACCAACATGCTGACCGCGGACAAGATCGCGGCCATCAACAAGCAGAAGACCGAGGCGGCGCTCGCCGAGGTCGTCTCTGCGGCCGACTGCGACTTCCCCCCGATGGAAGAGATCCCGCAGGCCATGATCGACGCCGCCAGCGACCAGGGCGGCAAGCTGAGCGAGGTCTATGAAGTCCAGTCCGGCGGCGACACGATCGGCTATGCCTTCAAGGTCACCGCGAGCGGCTCGCAGGGCAACATTGTGATGATCGTCGGCGTTGACACCGACCTCAGCGTCACGGGCGTTTCCATCGTCAGCAACTCCGAGACCGCGGGCATCGGCTCCAAGGTCATGAACAACGAGGCCACCTCCGCCGGTACCGGTGCGCTTGATCAGTTCGTCGGCAAGTCCGGCGCGGGTTCCCTTGTTGTCAAGAAGAACATCGACGCCGTCACCGGCGCTACGGTTTCCACCAAGGGCGTGACCAAGGGCGTCAATGCCGCTCTGGCCGCCGCGGAAGCCATGAACTGAGAAAGGGGGAACGATCAATGAATTTTAAGAAACAGCTCAAAGACGGTCTGATCTACCAAAACCCCGTTCTGGTGCAGGTGCTCGGTATGTGCTCTACCATGGCCATCACCACGAGTGTGTCGAACGGCCTTGGTATGGGTCTCTCCGTCCTCGTCATCCTGACGCTTTCCAACATCTTTATTTCCCTTCTGCGCAAGATCATCCCCAACGAAGTGCGTATCGCGTGCTACATCGTCGTCATCGCGGGCTTCGTCACGATCGTTGATCTGTGCCTGCAGGCGTTTGTCCCCGCCATTGCCGAGAGCCTTGGCGTGTTCATTCCGCTGATCGTCGTCAACTGCATTATCCTCGGCCGCGCCGAGGCCTTTGCCAACAAGAACTCCGTCGCCGCCTCCGCGGTGGACGGCATCTGTCAGGGCATCGGCTACACGGTGGTGCTGCTGATCCTGTGCGTGTTCCGTGAGCTCTTTGGCGCCGGCACGCTGCTCGGTATCCAGATCATGCCTTCTTCCTATGTGCCCGCCGGTATGCTCACGCAGCCCGTCGGCGGCTTCCTCTGCCTCGGTACGCTGATCGCCATCATGCAGTGGGCGCTTGCCAGAAGCGAGAAGAACGCGGAAAAGAAAGAAACGGAGGGTAAATAAAAATGAGTGTGACTAAGTTACTTGCTATTTCCCTCGGCGCGATCCTGACGAACAACTTCATCTTCGCGCAGTTCCTTGGCTGCTGCCCGTTCCTCGGCGTTTCGAAGAAGAGCGACACCGCCATTGGTATGGGTCTCGCCGTTACGTTCGTCATGGGTCTTGCCTCGGCGTTCTGCTACGGCGTGAACATCATCCTCGTCAAGCTCGATCTTGCTTACATGCAGACGGTCGCCTTCATTCTCGTGGTGGCGTGCCTCGTGCAGTTTATCGAGATGTTCCTCAAGAAGTCCATGCCGACGCTCTACACGGCCCTCGGCGTGTACCTGCCGCTGATCACCACCAACTGCGCCGTTCTCGGCGTGGTGCTGCTCAACGTGCAGAACGACTACAACTTCATCGAATCCGTGGTGTACGGCATTACCGGCGGCCTTGGCTTCCTGCTGGCGATCTACCTGTTCTCCACGGTGCGCGAGCGCCTGGAGTTTGCCGACTATCCCAAGGCATTTGAAGGCTTCCCCATCGCGCTGATCACCGCAGGCCTGATCGCCCTTGCATTCATGGGCTTCTCCGGCCTGCAGGTGTGGCCCATGTAAGGAGGGGACGAAATTATGATTACAAACGTTATTTACGCTGTCCTCGTGCTGGGCGTGATCGCCGTTGTGTTCGGCCTGGTCCTGTCCGTTGCGGCCAAGGTCTTTGAGGTCGAGGTCGATGAGCGCCTGCCCAAGATCCAGGCCTGCCTCGCCGGCGCAAACTGCGGCGGCTGCGGCTACCCCGGCTGCGCGGGCTGCGCTGAGGCGATTCTTGCCGGCAAGGCTCCCGTCACCGCCTGCGCTCCCGCGGGCGCGGAGGGCGCTGCCAAGATCGCTGAGATCATGGGCCTCGAAGCCCCCAGCGGCGAAAAGAAGGTCGCGCACGTGCTGTGCAACGGCGGCGAGGCCTCTGTGAAGAACTTCGAGTATGTGGGTCTGCACGACTGTGTCGCCGCGACGAAGGTCGCCGGCGGCCCGACCGCGTGCTCGTTCGGCTGCATGGGCTTTGGTACCTGCGTGGCCGTCTGCCAGTTTGACGCCATTCATATCAATGAAAAGGGCGTCGCTGAGGTCGACAAGGAAAAGTGCACCGACTGCGGCGCCTGCCGCGAGGTCTGCCCGCGCAAGCTGATCGTCGAGGTGCCCTACAAGCAGAAGGTCTTCGTCAACTGCTCGAACAAGGAGAAGGGCCCCGCCGTCACGAAGGTGTGCGCCAACTCCTGCATCGCCTGCGGTATGTGCGAGCGCACCTGTAAGTTCGACGCCATCCACGTCGTCAACAACGTGGCTGTCATCGACTATACCAAGTGCAAGAACTGCACCATGTGCGCCAAGGCCTGCCCGCGCAACGCCATCGAGCCCATCCCGACCCCCGAGGAGAAGGAGAAGTTCAAGGCCGCGCAGAAGGCTGCCGCCGAGAAGAAGGCCGCTGCCGCCAAGGCTGCTGCCGAGGCTGAGAAGGCCGAGGCTCCCAAGGCTGAGTAAACCGGCCTGCCTGCTATGAAAACCGGAACGGGTATGCATTTTTATGCATACCCGTTCCTTCTTGCTTCCGTGATCAGTGTGGCTGATCTCTGCCGGAAGCAGAGGGGATTCCAGGGCAAAAACCGCAACATTTCCGCGAAAAAGCAGTTAACATAACGGCGGTGGAAAACTATGTGGAAAATGTGCAAAACCCTATTGTC
>CAVFND010000008.1:0-17401 GCA_963623615.1 Oscillibacter sp. ER4
GCCATCTGCCCCAGCTTGCAATCAGGCTGCCGGTATGCTAGAATAGCCCCGCGGCAAAGCCGCGGCACAGGATAAAAACGCAACGCATGTTCTCCGAATATGCCAGAGCTGGTAGGTAGCCCAGCCGTCTGCGCCGCGCGGCGCAGGTAAGTAACCCTCCCCTCCGGGTCGTCCGTTCCTGTCGGCATCATCTTCAGGAGGGATTCGTTATGGACATTGATTCCACAAAGCTGACCGTGTTTTTTGAGCCGCCGTTCTGGGTCGGCGTGTTCGAGCGCATCGAGAGGCAGCGGCTTTCGGTATGCAAGATCACCTTTGGCGCAGAGCCGAAGGACTACGAGGTCTGGGAGTATCTGCTCAAAAATCACCGTCGGCTGCGCTTCAGTCCGTCTGTTGCCGCACCGCAGAAGAAGGCCGCCGCCAATCCCAAGCGATTACAGCGGCAGCTCCGAAAGGAGACTGCCGCCGGGATCGGCACAAAATCGCAGCAGGTGCTGCAAATGCAGCGTGAGGCAAACAAGCTGGCGCGGACCGCACAGAACCGTGCGCAGCGCGACGAGGAAAAGCAGCGCCGCTTTGCGCAAAAACAGCAGAAACGAAAAGAAAAGCATCGGGGCAGATAATGCCCCGATGCTTTTTGTTGTTATTCATTTACTCCTTCGGCAGCAAAATGCAGATCGTCGTGCCTTTGCCCTCTTCGCTGTGGAGTTCCACCGTGCCGTGGTGATACTGCACGGCGTGCTTGACGATGGAAAGGCCGAGGCCTGTGCCGCCGCTCGCCTTCGAATGGCTCTTGTCCACGCGGTAGAAGCGCTCGAAGATGCGGCCCTGGTGCTCCGGCGCGATGCCGATGCCCGTGTCGGCCACGGAAACGAACGCCTTGCTGTCCCGCTCGCCGACACTTACCTTCACGCTGCCGCCTTCGACATTGTACTTGATGGCATTGTCGCAGAGGTTGTAGATGACCTCGTACAGCAGCCGCCGCACGCCGCCGGTGGTCTCGCTTTCGCCCTCGACGGTAATCGAGATGTGCCTCTCCGCCGCCGCGGTCTTGAGATCGCCCGCCGCCTCCTGTGAAAGCGTGAGCAGGTCGACCGTTTCACGCGGCATTTCGTCACCCTCGTCGAGCTGGGAGAGGCGGATGATATCGCCGATCAGCGTGACGAGGCGCTGCGCCTCCTTGCGGATGTGACCGACGAAGCGGGGAACATCCTCCTGCTTCACCATGCCGTTTTCCAGCAGCTCCGCGCTGCCGATGATGCCCTGCAGCGGCGTTTTGAGCTCGTGCGACACGTTCGCCGTGAATTCGCGGCGCGTCTGCTCCGCCGTTTCGCGCTCGGTGATGTCGAAGGCCAGCAGCACCGCGCCGACCGCCGCGCCGCTTGCGCCGATACGGCTGACGTCAAACTGCCAGATGCGGCCGCCGCGCTCCACGCGCGCCTCGCTGTGCCCCTCGTCCATGGCGCACTCGATGGCAAGGCTCATGTCGTGGCTGCGGTCGATCGTCAAAAAGTCCTGCCCGACGCAGCTCCCGTCCGTGCCGAAGAGCTTTTCCGCCGCGGGGTTGATGCTCAGCACATGCTCCTTTTCGTCGAGCAGCACGAGTCCTTCTCGCATACTGCTTGTGATCTGCGAAAATTCCGTTTGCTGGCGCTGCAGCTCGTCCATCTGCTCGCCGATCTGCAAATGCTGGCGGTTGATGCGCCCGAGCAGCGGTGCAAGCTCTTCGTAGGCGTCGTTTTCAAGCGGATGCTCCAAATCGAGCTTGTTGAGCGGCTGGACGATACGGCGCGACAGGCTCTTGGCAAGAATACTGGAAAGGATCAGCGCCACAATCAGCACGACCAGAATGGGCTGCACCATGCCGACGAGCAGTACGCCCGCCGTCGCGCGGCTCATCGAAATGCGCAGCACGCTCCCGTCCGCGAGCTTTTCCGCGCAGTACATCGTCTTTTGCAGCAGCGTCGAGGAATAGCGCGTGCTTTCGCCCTCGCCGTATTCCAGCGCTTGCTTGACCTCCGTGCGGTCGGCGTGATTTTCAAGGCTCTCGGCGTCGGTCACGGTGTCGTAGAGCACCGTGCCGTCGTTTTCGATCCACGTCAGGCGGTAGCGCTCGGAGGAGAGCTGAGAGAGATACCCCGTCCCATTTTCCTCCACAGCCACGGCGGCAAGCTCCAGCTCGTCGTGCAGCTGCTTTTTTTCTACGCTCCCGAAGTATTCGTACAAACAGCCCATGATGACGAGCAGGCTCGCCAGCAGCACCGTACCCGCCACGAGCAAGATGGAGTGAAAGATTTTCTTGGTCATGCCTTACCCTCCATCCGGTAGCCCACGCCGCGCACGGTCTCGATCTTCTCGCCGTAAGTACCTAACTTCTGCCGCAGCGTGCGGATGTGCATATCCACCGTGCGCGTCTCGCCGCAGTAGTCGGTGCCCCACACGTCCGCCATGAGCTGGTCGCGCGAAAACGCCGTGCCGGGGTGCGAGAGGAACAACCGCAGCAGCTCAAATTCCTTAAAGGTCAGCGCGACGCTCTCGCCGTCCGCCGTGACGGTGTGGCTCTCTTCGTCGAGCACCAGCCCGCCGCAGCGGAGCTGGGATGCGCTCTTCATGCCGCAGCGGCGCAGCACCGCCTTGACGCAGGAGACGAGCTCCATCACGCCGAACGGCTTTGTCAGATAGTAGTCCGCGCCGAGGTCGAGACCGCGAATTTTGTCGTACTCCGCCCCCTTGGCCGTCGCCATGACGACGGGAATATCGGAAAGCGCCGCGTCCGCGCGCATGCGGCGCAGCAGCTCCATCCCGTCGATGCCGGGGAGCATCACGTCGAGCACGACAAGCTCGGGTCTTCCCGTGCGCAGCGCCTCCCAGAACGAGGTGCCGTCTTCAAAGCCTTTGGCCTCGAAGCCGGTCGATTGCAGGGCATATACCTCGATATCGCGGATGCTGGCATCGTCTTCCACGCACCAGATCATACTTTACCCCTCCTTATGCTCTCCTGTCACAGAGAAAATGACCCATTCGGCGATGTTCGTCGCATGGTCGCCGATGCGCTCAAAATACTTGGCGATCATCAGCAGGTCGAGCGCGAATTCGCCGTCATCGGGGTCCTGCGCGATGCGCTTGATGAGGTCCTTCTTCACGCGCGCGAAGTAGTCGTCTACCACGTCATCCTCGGCGATGACCTGATCGGCGAGCGCCGTGTCGTGCTTGACGTAGGCGTCCACGCTCTCGGTCACCATTTTGATCGTCGAGCGCGCCATCTCACGCAGGAGCTGGCTGTTCTCCGCGCCGCGGCCGCCGAGGAACGTGATGATCTCGGCGATGTCCTCGGCCTGGTCGCCGATGCGCTCCATATCCGTGATCATCTTGAGCGCCGCCGAGATCTGGCGCAGGTCCTTCGCCACGGGCTGCTGCTGCAAAAGAAGCTTTAGACACAGCGATTCGATCTCGCGCTCCTTGCGGTCGATCTCCTGATCGAGCGGCGCGACGCGCGCGGCCAACTCCGCGTTGCCCTCCGTCAGCGCCTGCGCCGAAAGGGCGATGACCTCCTCGCACAGCGCGCCCATCTCAATGAGCTCGCGGTTCAAAAGCGCGAGCTGTTCGTCAAACCGGCTTCTCATTTAACCGAACCTCCCCGTGATGTAATCTTCTGTCCGCTTGTCCTGCGGCTGGGAGAAGAGCTTCTCCGTCTCGCCGTACTCCACGAGCTCGCCGAGCAGGAAGAACGCCGTGTGGTCGGAAATACGCACCGCCTGCTGCATGTTGTGCGTGACGATGACGATGGTGTACTTCTCCTTGAGCTCCATCGCGAGCTCTTCGATCTTCGAGGTCGAGATCGGGTCGAGCGCGCTCGTCGGCTCGTCCATCAGCAGCACCTCGGGCTCGACCGCGAGCGCGCGGGCGATGCAGAGGCGCTGCTGCTGGCCGCCGGAGAGGCCGAGCGCGTTCTTCTTCAGGCGGTCTTTGACCTCGTCCCAGATGGCCGCGCCGCGCAGCGATCTTTCGACGATCTCGTCGAGCTTTGCCTTGTTCTTCACGCCGTGCGTGCGCGGGCCATAGGCGATGTTGTCGTAAATGCTCATCGGGAAGGGGTTCGGCTTCTGGAACACCATACCCACCTGACGCCGCAGCTCGCTCACATCGACGGACGGGTCAAAGATGTCCTCGCCCTTGTAGCGGACGCTTCCGGTAATCTTCACGTCGGGGATCAAATCGTTCATGCGGTCGAGCGTCTTCAAAAACGTCGACTTGCCGCAGCCGCTCGGGCCGATGAGCGCCGTGATGCTCTTTTCGGGAATTTCAATGTTGATATCTTTGAGCGCCTGATGGCTCCCGTACCACAGACACAGGTTTTCAACGGAAAGGATGTTGTTCATAGCCCTCTCCCCTCTTTCAATTTGTCTTCAAAGGCGAGACCGTACCAGTGGTTCTCGCCGCGTTTTGCCGTTTTCTGCACGCAGTCGTCGCAGAATTCCGCCGCGTCCGTCAGGGCGCACGGCATGTCCTTGCCGTTCATCAGCTCGCCGCAGAGGGTGGAGACGAACACATCGCCCGTGCCGTGCAGTGTCTGCGGAAGGCAGGGCTTAAAAATTTCCATGTACTGCCCGTTCAGCCGCGCGCAGTAGCCGATCTCCTCCCCACGGTGGACGCCCGTGATGACGACGTTTTCCACCGTGAGCGCTTCCAGGAGCGTTTCGACCGGCGCATCCATCCCGCAGCCCGCGAGAAGCGCCGCTTCCGTGCGGTTGGGCGTGATGAGCTGCGCACTTTCACACAGCGCGCGCATCGCCCGCACGTACTCTTCTGTAAAGCAGCCGTACAGCGCGCCGTTGTCGCCGAGCACGGGGTCGACCACAACGAGGGTGTCCTCCCCCACAAAGTCGCGGAGGAAGCCTTTTGCAAAACGCATCTGCTCCACCGAGCCGAAAAAGCCCGTGCAAATGCCGTCGAATTTGATTTGAAGCTGCCGCCAGTGCGCGGCGAAGGCCTTCATCTCGTCCATCATGTCGCGTATGACGTAATCGCCGAAGCCGTCTGCCGTGTGCGTCGACAATATGGCCGTCGGCAGCGGCACGGTCTCCACCCCGTAGGCGGAGAGGATGGGCATGGCCACGCTCAGCGAGCACTTGCCGAAGCAGGAAAGGTCGTTTAAGAGCGCCATGCGCTTCATGCCGCTTCCGTTGACAGGTCGTATCATTGCTGTTTCCTCCTGAAGTAGCTGCCGACGAGCGACGCAGTCAGATTGATGAGCATCGTCAGCACCATCAAAATCGCCGCGATGGCAAAGGCCACGCCGAACTCGCCCTGCTCCTTGGCATACACGTAGAGCGCCACGGTCAGCGTCGCGCCCGCGTTGTGCATGCCCTCGGCAAAGCTGTAGACCGTGTGGGCAAAGCCCGCCGTGAATAAGAGCGCCGCCGACTCGCCGAGGATGCGTCCGGTCGCCAGAATGCAACCGGTGATGATGCCGTCCACACAGCTTGGCAGGACCACCGTGCGGATGGTGCGCCATTTGCCTGCGCCCAAGCCGAACGCGCCCTCGCGGTAGCTCTGCGGCACGGTCTTGAGGCTCTCCTGCGTCGTGCGCATGATGGTCGGCAGGTTCATAATGACGAGAGTCAGCGCGCCGGAGCGCAGCGACGTTCCGCCGAACAGCGTGCAGAAGATCAGCATGCCGACAAGGCCGTAGATGATCGACGGGATACCCGAGAGCGTTTCTGCCGCATACTCGATGACAGCCACAATTTTTTTATTCGCTGCGTACTCGTTCAGATAGATCGCCGCGCCCACGCCGAGCGGCAGCACGATGGCGATCGTCGCGATGACGATATACACTGTGCTCAGGATGTCCGGCAGGATGCCGATGCGGTCATCGAGATAGCTCGGCGCCGTGGACAAAAGCTGCCACGTGACGTTCGGCACGCCCTTGCAGAGTACATATCCTATCATAAACAACACGAGCGCACAGGTCAATACCGCAGCCGTCCACATCAGCACTTTCATCGCGGTGATGTAAGTGCGGCGGCGGGCAGAGGATCGCATTTTCAGCATTACGCTCCCTCCTTATCGCGCTTTAAGAAGAAATTCAGCGCCGCATTGATGAGCATGATGAAAAGATACAGCACGAGCGCGATGGAAAAGAGCGCCTGGCGCTGCAAGCCGCCCGAATACGACATCTCGCTCGCGACCGCCGTGGTGAGAAAGCGCACGCTCTCAAAAAGCGACGGCATATTCGGCACGTTGCCAGAGACCATCATCACAGCCATTGCTTCGCCGATGGCACGGCCGACGCCGAGCACGACCGCCGCGGCGATGCCGCTCTTTGCCGCCGGAACGGAGACGCGGAAATACGTCTCGACCTCAGTCGCGCCCAACGCGAGCGAGGCGTCCTCATACTCTTTGGGCACGGCGTCGAGCGCCGTAACGCTCACCTTGATGATCGACGGCAGGATCATCACCGCCAGCACGATGATCGCGGCCAGAAGACTCGATCCGTCGGGCACGTGGAAGAGCTTGCGGATACTGGGCACGAGCACCAGCATACCGACAAGGCCGTACACGACCGACGGGATGCCGGCCAGCAGGCTGACCGCGCCGCTCAGCAGGCTCTTCACGCTCTTGGGCGCGACCTTGGAGAGGTATACCGCCGTTAAAAAGCCGATGGGCACGCCGAGGACGATCGCGCCCGCCGTGCCGTAAACACTTGTCAGAATAAAGGGCAGGATGCCGTACTGCGGTTCCGCCGCCGTGGAAGCCCAGGTCTTGCCGAACAGGAACTTGACAAGGCCGATCTCCCGGATCGCCGGAAGGCCGGAGATCACAAGGTAGACCGTGATGAGCAGCACGCAGCCCACCGTGATGAGGCCAAGGATGAGAAAAATGCCGTGGATCACGGCTTCAAACAGTTTTTTCTTCTGTGCCATACGTTTTCCCTCTTTGCTCGCTCAGGGAGGCGGTTTTCACCGCCTCCCATCGGATGGTCCGCTTTTAGTTTGCCGCAACCGCACCGGCACCGGAGATAATGCCGGCCGCCTCCGCGGAGGTTGCGAAGTCGAAGAATTTCTGTGCCGCATCGCTAAGCGCGGTGCCATCCTTGGTCACGAGGACGAAGGGACGCTGGATGACGTAGCTGCCATCCTTAACGGTGTCCTCGCTGGGGGTAACGCCATTCACGTTCAGCGCCTTGACGCTGTCCTTGACGGAAGCGAGAGAGGCGTAGCCGATCGCATCAGGGTTCTGGGAAACGGCGGTGATCACATCGCCCGTGGAGGTGAGCTCCTGACGGTACTGGCAGGCGTCCTCGGTGTCGGTGATGGACTCAAAGCCGTCGCGCGTACCGCTGCCGGCCTCGCGGCCGATGCGCACGATCTCGGCGTCATTGCCGCCGACATCCTTCCAGTTGGTGATCTCGCCGGTGTAGATCTTGGCGATGGTCTCCACATCCAGGTCGGAGACGGGGTTGTCGGGATGGACGATGACGGCGATGCCGTCATAGGCCAGGACGGTCTCGGCAAGACCGGAGGCCTTTTCGTCATCCTTGAGCGCGCGGCTCGAAAGGCCGATGTCGCAGCGGCCTTCGGAAACGGCCTGGATGCCGCTGCCGGAACCCGTGGGGTTATAGGTGAACTTCACGTTCTTGTTCGAGGCCATGAAGGACTCGCCGAGCGAGTTGATGACCTTTTCCATCGAGGTGGAGCCGTCGGTCGAAACGGTGCCGGAGAGCTCTTCGGTCGTGCCGGTGGTCTCGCCCTGATTATCGTTCGGGGCAGTATTCTGGCTGCCGCAGGCGGTCAGCAGGCTCAGCGCCATGACAGCGGTCAGCGCAAGAGTAAGAAACTTTTTCATTTGAAATACTTCCTTTCCATTTTCCCAAGATGTTGTTCCTTGCTACAGTTGCCATCATAAAGACGGGTTGTAAAATCAGAAAGATATCTTTTGTAAAATCGCGGTAAAAGAGAAAAAGGACGTTTTCCGATGGAAAACGTCCTTTTTGAAGGTCGATATCGTGTTATTCGGTGCGCAGCGCTTCGACAGGGTCTTTGCGCGCGGCGATGCCGGAGGGGATCAGGCCCGCGATGAACGTGAGCGCCATGCTGATGACCACAAGCGCGACACCGCCCGCCACCGGCAGGATGGCGCTCAGGCTCTCGATGCCCGTCAAGCGGTGCACGACGAGGTTGATGGGAATGATGAGCAGCAGCGTAATGCCGATGCCGATGGCTCCCGAGCAGAAGCCCTCGATCAAGGTCTCTGCGTTGAAGACGCGAGAGATATCGCGCTTGCTTGCGCCGATGGCACGCAGGATGCCGATCTCCTTCGTGCGCTCAAGTACCGAGATATACGTGATGATGCCGATCATGATGCTCGACACGACGAGCGAGATGGCGACGAACGCGATGAGCACATAGCTGATGGCGTTGATGATCGTCGTGACCGAGCTCATCAAAAGCGCCACATAATCGGTGTAGTCGATCTGGTCGTCCTCGGAAACGCTGTTGTTGTACTGTTCGATCGCGTCGGCGATGGCGTCCTTGTCGGCAAAGGTCGAAGCGTAGATGTTGATGGACTTGGGGCTTGCGAGGTCGACGTCGCCGAGGAGCTTCAGATTGTCCTCATACGTACCGGTCGAGACCGTCGCAGGCATGTAATTATCATAAAGCCAGTTGTACTGCTCGCTTGTCAGCGGCGCGGCGGCGGGCGACTTTTCGAGCGCTAAATCGAGCGCCATGGCGAGCTGATCACTCGTCATGTTGGCGAGCCGCGCCTGCACGCCCGCAGCGTACTGCTCCGTCACCTGCTCACGGATGGACTGCTCGACGTAGCCGAAGAGCGTTTCGTCGTCCATCTGCGCGATGTAGGACTTAACGGTCGCCTCGTCCACACCCATCTGCTGGGCGTAGGTCGAGATCACCATCTGCTCAATGCTCGCGCGGTCGAGCGAGCCCATCTGCTGCTCCACGATGGCGGAAAGATACTCCTCGCTCGGCACGCTCATCATCGCGGTATAGGCCGCGGCGCGCTCGGTGACGGACAGGCCCTCAAGATAGTCGGTCACGTCCGACTCCTTCTGCTCGTCGCTCACGGAATAGTCGTTTGTCAGGAACGGCAGGCCAAGGATAACATCGGTTGCGGGGTCAGCCTTCTGCTTCTGCAAAATCTCGGTCTGTCCCGCCTTTTCGACGAGATAGTCCGTCAGCGCGGACGTGTAGCCGATCGCGCCGGAGAGCATGGAGGACACTGCGTTCTCGTTCGGGCGCAGGATGCCGACGATCTTCACGCGCGTGCCGACGTCATCGGAATTGTAGAGGAAGTCGAGCCCCGTGTCCGTCGTGCTGACGTCGGTGTACGTGCCGCTCGCGGAATCGTACTGGTAGCGCTCGGCGGGCAGGATGATCTTGAAGCTCATGTTGCACAGGTCTTCATAGCTCCAGCTCTGGATGTCCTTCGCGTCGAACTCCTCACCGTCCATCACGCGCTGCATTGACTCCACGACCTCGTTCTGCGCGCTCAGGCCGAGCGAATAGATGACAAGGTCGGAAATTTCATTGTCCTTGTTGACGATCAGCATGACCTCGTCGTAATTCTGCGGCCAGGAGCCGTAAATGAGGTCATACTGCTCGTGGAGTAAATCGCCCACGAGCTCGCCGCTGTCGCTATCCTGCGGCGGCAACATCTGCTCCCAGGTCTCCATCGCGGAGTAGGCAGAGCCGAAGCGCTCAAAATAGCTGCTGTAATCGCCGCCGTAGAGCTCGCTCATGCAGGTCTGCAAAAGTTCCGTCACGTCGGACTTGAAGACCTTGCCGTCGGTGTCCTTGGCGTAGATCGCCATGTCGAGGTCGTAGTCGTAGGAAATGGAGCTGATATGCTGCGAAAGCTCGTTGTCGCCCTCCAAATAGGTCTTGAAGTCCTTCAGGTTGTTCGTCTGCGTCTCCGCCGAGGCAAACGAGCTCATCATGTCGTACATGATGTTGTTGGAGTACACGGCGTCAAGCGCGTGCCCGCCGTCTCCGTCCTCGTCCGGCGAATGGACGCCCATCATCGTTGTCACCATGCTGGACATGTCCATGCTCTCGGCTTCGATCGTCAGCGGATAGCTTGAGAGCGTATCCTCCTGCACGCGGTCGATGTAAGTCTGGATGCCGTTGCTCAGCGACAAAATGAGCGCAATGCCGATGATGCCGATGCTGCCGGCAAAGGCCGTCAAAAATGTGCGTCCCTTTTTCGTCATCAGGTTGTTGAGCGACAGCGACAGCGCGGTCCCGAAGCTCATCGAGGTCTTTTTGCTCTTGCCCGCGGCGGGCTTTTCCGCGACGACCTCTTCATACGGCGCGCTGTCGTCCACGATCTCGCCGTCCTTTAGCCGCACAATGCGGCTTGCGTAGGTCTCGGCAAGCTCGGGGTTGTGCGTGACCATGATGATGAGGCGGTCTTTGGAAATGTTTTTGAGGATCTCCATCACCTGCACGCTCGTCTCGCTGTCGAGCGCGCCGGTCGGCTCGTCGGCAAGCAGGATATCCGGATCGTTGACGAGCGCTCGCGCGATGGCGACGCGCTGCATCTGGCCGCCCGACATCTGGTTCGGCTTTTTGTCGAGCTGGTCGCCAAGGCCCACGCTCTCAAGCGCCCTGACCGCGCGCTCGCGGCGCTCTGACTTGCTCACGCCTGAGAGCGTCAGCGCCAGCTCCACGTTGCTCAACACCGTCTGGTGCGGGATAAGATTATAGCTCTGGAAGACGAAGCCGACGGAGTGGTTGCGGTAGCTGTCCCAGTCGGCGTCGGAAAAGTCCTTGGTCGACTTGCCGTTGATGATGAGATCACCGCTCGTGTAATGGTCGAGACCGCCGATGATATTGAGCATCGTCGTCTTGCCGCAGCCCGAATGGCCGAGGATGGCGACAAACTCGCTCTCGCGGAACTGTAGGCTCACGCCGCGCAGGGCGTGGACAGTGGTGTCGCCCGCCTGATAATCCTTGACGATTTGTTGCAGCTTCAGCATATCCTGCCTTCTTTCTGAGTAAATAAAAAATAAGAATTCCAGAGTAGGATACCATTTTGACCTTTTATCGTCAACCGGCGCGGTCGAGAATTCACCGAAAGTTCACGTTTGTTTACCATCTGGCAAAAAGAGCGCCGCGGCGATGCCGCAGCGCTCTCCGATCTCCTTTTAACTGAACGAGGTGCTCAGCTGCCGTTCGATCTCGCAGCGCAGTACTTCTGCGCCCGTGGCGTTATATCCGACAAAATACAGCCGTTCCTTCCCATAGTTGCCATAGTTGGCCTCTGTCGTCGCTCCTCCGGTGAGAAAATAGCGATATCCGCCATTCTCTATAAGCTCAACAGGGATCGTCGCTTGTTTTTCAAAGGTATACTCCCCATTTTCGTCCTGTGAGACCGCGCGGTATCTCTCGATTACGGCGCTGGCGACCGCGTCATCGTCAACACGTCCCCAGTAAAAGATATCTTTTACACTACTGCCACGCACCATATCCCACCAGCCCGTGTGAACGCGCTCTCCATCTGAGCAATCAAGCGGCACACCGAAATCTTCCGACCAGCCAAGCAGCATATAAAGATGGCTCGCACCGCAATAGGTCACATTCTCACTCGCCATCAGCGTGACGCGCAGCGTCTTATAGATGTTCTCCGCGGGAAGCGATGTGATCTTGTGCGTCTTTTCATACACGCCGTAGCGCTGTTCGCCGTCGCGCAGGGCCATGGCGCGCGTCAGGTGTCCGCCGCCGAGCATGTTGCTGATGAGCAGCGCACAGAGCATGATGACAACGCTCTTGCCCGCGCGGCGCGCCCTCGTCGGCCGTTTTTCGATCTTCTGCTTTTTCACGGCTGCGTCCCCCCTTCCGGAAGCTCGATCCTCGTCTCGATGCGTTCGCCGAAGCGGTCGTAGACGAACGTCACGTAAGTATCGCCCTCTTCAAGCGGCACGGTATGCTGGCCGCTATGCACGTACAAACTGCCGCTGCTGCTCCGGCAGCTGGAATACCGGATACCGTCTTCCCCGTACATCGTCTCGCCGCGCTCACTTTGCAGCGACATGGTCTCGATCAGGCGTTCAAAGACTCTTCTTCCCGGGATGCGGTCATAGCTGCTCACCCAGAGCACCGCCTGCCGCTCCCCCTCGCGCACGCCGTATTCGATGCGGTTCAGCTGCACGATATCGTCTCCGATAGGGATGCGCTCGTGCAGGTCTGCCGCGCCGTCGAGTTCTTTCCAGGAGATGCTGTTCACCGTCGGGCTTACGCGCTCGCGGATGCTCTCGTACACACCGCTGAGCATCGGCAGCATGAAAAAGCCCTGCACGCAGGCGATGATCGTGACGAAAATCGCGATGCGCTGCACGATGACGAGCCAGAAGTGGCGGTACTGCTCGCGCAATGCCTTGCCCGTCTCCTCGGGGGCACCCATCAGCTCCACGGCGCGCGCAGCGGCATCTTCTTCCGTATAGCCGTGCTCGACCAGCGCTTCGGCGTGGTCCTCGATGTGACCGGCAAGCTCATTTCTCAGGTCGTTCGCCTCGTCGGTCGTCAGGCGTCCGACCTGCGCGAGCACACGGTCGCAATACTCGTTTCTGTTCATAGCCTCACCCATTTTTAAGCAAAGTGCAGCACGGCGTTCACCGCGCCGCTGTACTCCTGCCAGGCCTTCTCCTCTTCTGTGAGTGCGGCCCGGCCGGCACGCGTCAGGTGGTAATACTTGCGCATCCGGCCGGTGGGCGCCGCCTTTTCATAGGCTTCCACATACCCCTCGCGCTCCATCCCGTGCAGCACGGGGTAGAGCGTGCCCTCCTTCATCTCGAAGACGTTGCTCGAGCGGCGCGCCAGCTCTAAAATGATCTGGTAGCCGTACATGTCCTCGGTCGAGAGGAGCTTGAGCAGCAGAAGCTGCGTATGGTCAATGCTCTTTTTCTTCATGTTGCACCTCCGATGATACATAGAATATCTATGCTCGCATTATACATAGAGTTTCTATGTATGTCAAGACGTCACAAAAATTGTAAACATCCGTTCACATTCTTAACAGAGATTGAACTTTACTTCTTGTCCTTTCGCGGCATACAATTATAATAACAATTTGCAATATCCGGCGGGACTCTTTTACCGCCAAATCGCATCGACACGAAAAGAGAGGTTCCCCATGAAAACGTATCAGGCAGGCATCGACGTAGGTTCCACCACAGTTAAACTCGTCGTGCTGGATGAAAACGGACAAATGATCTTCGGGCAGTACCAGCGCCATCTGTCCCACACGCAGCGCGCACTGTCCGATCTATTAAAGCAGGCTCGCGCGGCGCTCGGCGAGTGCGCGCTTTCGCTGCGCGCCACGGGCTCCGGCGCGATCAACCTTGCCAAGGCGCTCGGCATCCCGTTCGTGCAGGAGGTTGTCGCCGTCGCGCAGGCGCTCGAACGCGTCGCGCCGCAGGTGGACGTCGCCATCGAGCTCGGCGGCGAGGATGCCAAGATCATCTACTTCAAAGGCAGGCTCGAAGAGCGCATGAACGGCGTCTGCGCCGGCGGTACCGGTTCGTTCATCGACCAGATGGCCGCCCTTTTGCAGACCGACGCCTCGGGCCTTGACCGCGAGGCCGCGCACTATCAGCAGATCTACCCCATCGCCGCGCGCTGCGGCGTGTTCGCCAAGACGGACATTCAGCCCCTCATCAATGAGGGCGCGACGAAGGCCGACCTTGCCGCCTCGATCTTCCAGGCGGTCGTCAACCAGACCATTTCGGGCCTTGCCTGCGGCAAGCCCATCCGCGGCCACGTGGCATTTTTAGGCGGCCCGCTGCACTTCCTCCCCCAGCTCAAGGCCGCGTTCATCCGCACGCTGAAGCTGACGGACGAGACGACCATCGACCCCGAAAATTCCCACCTCTTCGCCGCCACCGGCGCGGCCATCGACGAAACGCCCGCTGAGGCGCAGCCGCTCAGCGCGCTCATCAAGCGTCTCGACAGCGGCGTGCAGATGGATTTTGAATTAAAGCGCCTGCCGGCGCTCTTTAAAGACGAAGCCGATCTTGATGCCTTCCGCGCGCGTCACCGCACGGCAGTCGTGCCGCGCGGCGACCTCGCGACGTATGAGGGCGACTGCTTCCTCGGCTTCGACGCGGGCTCGACCACAACAAAGCTCGCGCTCGTTGGCGAAAAGGGCGAGCTTCTGTACTCGTTCTACGCCAACAATCAGGGCAATCCCATCAAGACTGCCATGCAGGCAGTACATACGCTGCGTGAAGCGCTCCCCGCGGGCGCGCATATCGCACGCTCCTGCTCCACGGGCTACGGCGAAACGCTGCTCAAGTCCGCGTTCTCGCTCGACGAGGGCGAGGTCGAGACCATCGCCCATTGCACCGCTGCGTCGTTCTTCGACCCGAAGGTCGACTGCGTGCTCGATATCGGCGGCCAGGACATGAAGTGCATCAAGCTCAAGGATGGCGCGGTCGACACAGTGCTTCTGAACGAAGCCTGCTCGTCCGGCTGCGGTTCGTTCCTCGAAAACTTCGCCAACTCCCTCGGCATGACGGCGCAGGAGTTCGCGCACGAGGCGCTCTTCGCCAAGGCTCCTGTCGACCTCGGCACGCGCTGCACGGTGTTTATGAACTCCAACGTCAAGCAGGCGCAGAAGGAGGGCGCAAGCGTCTCCGATATCTCCGCCGGCCTTGCCTACTCCGTCATCAAAAACGCGCTCTACAAGGTCATCAAGCTCTCCGACGCGAGCGAGCTCGGCTCGCACGTCGTCGTGCAGGGCGGCACGTTCTTCAACGAGGCCGTGCTGCGCGCGTTCGAGCGCATCTCCGGCGCACAGGTGACCTGTCCCGACATTGCGGGCATCATGGGCGCGTTCGGCGCGGCGCTGCTCGCGCGCGACCGCTACCACGGCCAGCAAAGCACGATGCTCTCGCTCGAAGAGATTGAGCAGCTCACGTACAAGACCTCCGCCGCGCGCTGCCAGGGCTGCCAGAACCACTGCATGCTCACGGTCAGCATCTTCCCCGGCGGCCGCCGCCACGTGAGCGGCAACCGCTGCGAAAAGGCCCTGCGCGGCGAAAGCGCCGCCAAACCCGGCGAAAACGTCTTCGCTTACAAGCGCGAGCGCATGTTCGCCTATCCCCCGCTTGAGCCGGAAAACGCGCCGCGCGGCGAGATCGGCATCCCGCGCGTGCTGAACATGTACGAGAACTATCCGTTCTGGGCGACGTTCTTCCGCAGCCTCGGCTTCTGCGTCATCCTCTCCCCGTTCTCCACGCGCGCGATCTATGAGCTGGGCATGGAGAGCATCCCGTCGGAATCCGAGTGCTATCCCGCCAAGCTCGCCCACGGCCACGCCCAGTGGCTCATCGACCACGGCGTCAAGACCATCTTCCACCCCTGTGTGTTCTACGAGCATCAGGAGGTGCCGGGCGCGCAGAACCACTTCAACTGCCCAATCGTCGTCTCGTATCCTGAGAATATCAAGAACAATGTCGAAGCCGTGACCGACGGCTCCGTGCGCTACCTGCATCCCTTCCTCGCCTTCACGAACGAGAAGGTCGCATCCGACCGCCTCGTCCAGTTCTGCAAGGAAGTCTGGAACATCCCCGAAAAGGAAACGCGCCATGCCGCGCACCTTGCGTGGGAGGAGCAGCGCAAGGCCAAGGCTGACGTCCGCGCCGCAGGCGCGAAGGCGCTCGCCAACATGGAGAAAAACGGCGGCAGCGGCATTGTCCTCGCCGGACGTCCCTATCATGTCGACCCCGAGATCAACCACGGCATTCCTGAGCTCATCGCGGCCTACGGCCTGACGGTGCTGACCGAGGACTGCCTGCCCATCGACTTCGTCCCCAAGCGTCCCGTGCGCGTGAACGACCAGTGGGTCTACCACTCCCGCCTTTACACCGCGGCGGAATTCGTCTGCGGGCGCGACGATCTTGAGCTCATCCAGCTCAACTCGTTCGGCTGCGGCCTCGACGCCGTCACGACCGACGAGGTCTGCGAGCTTCTGGAGGAGGGCGGCAAGCTCTACACCTGCCTCAAGATCGACGAGGTCAACAACCTCGGTGCGGTGCGCATCCGCATCCGCTCGCTGCTCGCCGCTGTCGCCATGCGGCGCGAGCGCGGCATCCACTCGACCTCGCACGTGCAGCCGTTTGAACGCGTCTACTACACCAAGGAGATGCAGAAGCAGCACTACACCATCCTTGCCCCCCAGATGAGCCCCATCCACTTCGACCTGCTTGAGCCCATCTTCCGCCACCACGGCTACAATTTCGAGGTGCTGCAAAACGACGACCGCACCGCCATCGACGCGGGCCTCAAGTACGTCAACAACGACGCCTGCTACCCCTCGATCACGGCGGTCGGTCAGCTGATGGAGGCCGTGACCTCCGGCCGGTACGACACCGATCATCTCGCCCTGATCATGACGCAGACCGGCGGCTGTTGCCGCGCGAGCAACTACATCGCCTTCATCCGCCGCGCGCTCAAAAAGGCAGGCCTTGAGCACATCCCCGTCATCTCGCTCAACGCCAACGGCATGGAGACGAACGAGGGCTTCCGCATTTCGCCGTCGCTGCTGCTGGACGCCGCGCGCGGCGTCGTGCTGGGCGACCTGCTGATGCGCTGTCTGTACCGCGTGCGCCCGTATGAGCTCGAAAAGGGCAGCGCAAACGCGCTGCACCACAAGTGGCGCGACATCTGCATCGACTCGCTGACAAGCGCGCACCCCAAGTACAGCTACGCTCAGCTCTGCCGCGGCATTGTCGCGGACTTCGACGCTTTCCCCATCGACGAAACGATCCGCAAGCCCCGCGTCGGCGTCGTCGGCGAGATTTTAGTCAAGTACATGCCGCTCGCCAACAACCACGTCGTCGACCTTTTGGAGCGCGAGGGTGCGGAAGCGGTCGTGCCCGACCTTCTCGACTTCTTCGCCGCAACGATCTACGAGCAGGACTTCAAGCACACGCACTTCGGCAAGGGTTGGACGGCCTCGGCGACCGCCAAGCTCGGCGTTCCGGCGCTCCAGCGTATGCGCCGCCCCGCGATCGAAGCGCTGAAGGCCAGCAGGCGCTTTGAGCCTCCCATGGCCATCGACCATGTGGCGGAGCTTGCCAAGCCCTTCCTTTCGATCGGCAACCAGTATGGCGAAGGCTGGTTCCTCGCCGGTGAAATGGCGGAGCTCATCACCTCCGGCACGCCGAACATCGTGTGTATCCAGCCGTTTGCGTGCCTGCCGAACCACGTCGTCGGCAAGGGCGTCATCAAGGCGCTGCGCGCGGCCTATCCCGGCGCGAACATCGTCGCCGTCGACTACGACCCCGGCGCGAGCGAGGTCAACCAGCTCAACCGCATCAAGCTCATGATCGCCGCCGCCAAAAAGGCCTTGACGCCCTGACGGCGGCGCTGCTCACCCC
>CAVFND010000008.1:17411-18085 GCA_963623615.1 Oscillibacter sp. ER4
TCCTCCTGCGCGCGCTGCACGCGCAGGAGGATAGCCCGAAAAAGCCGCAGCCGCCCGAGGCTCCGACTGTCAGTCTGCCGTATACCAAGGTTGCGATGCTTTGAGCGCAGAAAGCGGCAGAATTTGAAAAATAGGCTTGCTTTCCGCACCTTTCTATGGTATTATGAGTACCTGTGAATATAGCGTGATCCCACGTTCAACAATTTGGAGGTTTTCACCATGACTTTATTCGTTACGATTCTTCAGCTTCTCTGCGGTCTCATCGTCATCGGCATCGTCCTGTTCCAGAGCGGCAAGTCTGCCGGCTTGAGTGGCGCGATCGGCGGCGTGGCCGATTCCTTCATGGCCAAGAACAAGGCCAAGAGCACGGATGCCCGTCTTGCGCGTGCCACCAAGTGGGTCGGCGCTGCGTTCATCGTCCTGACGCTTATCCTGAACATGCTGTAAGAGCAAACGAATCAATAGAAGAGGAGCGGAAGCAATGCTTCCGCTCTTCTTTTTTCTTTTGGGAACTGCTGCTGTCAGCAAAGCACTCTGCTCTGCTCGTTTCTGCAGTGTCCTGTTTCGTAAGCGTCAAATGTGGGATTAGAAAAAGCACAAGGGTGGAGTTTTGCCTCCGCCCTTGTGTGCTAATTCAGGTACGTACTTCTTTACGGTTACCAGGATAAACAACT
>CAVFND010000009.1:0-15569 GCA_963623615.1 Oscillibacter sp. ER4
ATTCTCTTTTGCGAAAGAGAATGGCCCCTTTGACCCTGCCGCCCGCAGGCGGCATATCCTCCGCACCTGTGCGGAAAAGCAAACACAATTTGGTAACAAATTGTAACTTCTCATCCCCTTGCCTTTACAAGGCGAACGATTTTCGCTATAATATCTCTGTATTACAAAAAACCAAGCAGCTTTCGCTGCGTTTTGCCAATGGGAGGCATTATGAAAGCAACAAAGAGGATCACAGCTCTGGCGCTCAGTGCGCTGATGCTGTTGGGACTTCTCTCCGGCTGCGGGGAGAAGAAGCAGGGGGACGAGAAATTCGTCCTGAACGCGAGCGTCTGCAATGTGATCGACTCGCTCGACCCCGCGATGAACACCGACACGGACGCTGACAGCGTTTTCTACGCGCTCTATGAAAACCTGATGCGCGAGAGCGACGACGGCAGCGGCGAGGTGACGCTGACGAACGGCATGGCCAAGGAGTACACCGAGGAGACGAACTACGACGGCAGCGTGACTTACCGCTTCACGCTGCGTTCGACCGTGCGCTGGTCGGACGGGGAAAAGGTGACGGCGGATGATTTTGTCTACGCCTGGCAGCGACTGGCTGACCCCGCGACGGATTCGCCGAATCACGCGCTGATGAGCGTGGTGGCGGGCTATGACGACGTACGCGAGACGGGCGACAAGACGAAGCTCCAGGTCTCGGCCAAGGACGAATCCACATTTGTTGTCACGCTGAGCGCGCCGTGCGCCTATTTTATCGAGGGCATCTGCACGGCGGTCGCCACGATGCCGCTGCGCCGCGATCTGACGGAAAGCGGAGCCAGCTTTGACACCGCCGATGTTGTGAGCAACGGCGCGTACCATGTGAGCGCGTGGACAAAGAGCAGCAAGCTGACGGCGGCACGCAACGACGAGTATTACGAGGCGCGTCTGGTCGGGCCCGACGAGCTGAACTTCATCTTCACCGCCAACGCGGACGAGGCGTGGCAGCTCTACGAGGCGGGCGACATCGACTACATCGCCCACCTGCCCGACAGCGTGATCGCCGAGCTCTCGCAGGACGAGAGCTGGAAGCCGACGGCGGTGTACGCGACGGCGAGTGTCCTTTACAACAACGAGAGCGACACGTTCTCGAACGAGCACATCCGCAAGGCGTTTGACCTTGCCATCGACCGCGCGGCGGCGACGGCGGCGGGCGGCGCGGAGAACAGCCCTGCGACAGGTCTCGTCCCCTACGACATTCCGGATTCTGGCGAGACGGAGGACGACTTCCGCACGACGGGCGGCGAGCTCTGCGCCATTGACGAAGAGGGCATGAGCGCACGTCAGGCGGAGGCAAAGGAGGAACTGACTTACGCTGGCTATTACAGCACGAGCATGTTCCCGCCTGTCGAGCTCCTGTACGTGACCGGCACGGAGAATGACGCCGTGGCGAGCGCCCTGCAAAGCATGTGGAGCACGACGCTCGGCGTGAATGTGATGCTGCGCGGCGTGACGCAGTCGGAGTACAACACGCGCATGGAAGAGGGCAACTACGAGCTCGCGCTGCAAAAGGTCACCGCGCTCTACGATGACGCGATGGACTTCCTCGACCGCTGGTGCAGCGAGGACGAGCAGAACCTGATCGGCTATGAAAACGGCACATACGACGTGCTGATGGGTGTCGCCAAGGCGTCGGAAGACCCTGCGGCGCGCACGGCGTTTCTGCACGACGCGGAGACGATGCTGCTCGGCGAGACGGCGCTCTCGCCCGTGTATTTTGACGGCACGGCGCACATGCTGCGCGACACGCTGCGCGGCGTTTACACCGACGGCTTTGGCAACAGCTACTTCGCCGGTGTGCGCGCGAACACGGACTAAGCCGCAGAATATGAAACAAAATGGCAGCTTTTGCCCAAAAAGCTGCCGTTTTTTCTTGATTTGACAGAGAACTTGCAAAATAGTGCTTGCTTTCTTCGCGCAAACAGACTACAATATGACCCTTGGGCGGCTCTGTTCGCCCGTACTTTTTCTGTTGTGAGGGTATTACCATGACTGCGATTTTGAATCTGGCCGTCGCGCTGCTCGCAGGGCTTCTGATGACCCGTATTTTCAGCCGCTGGCACCTGCCTGATGTCACGGCGTTTCTTGTGACGGGCGTTCTGATCGGACCGTTTGTGCTGGGCCGACTCGGCATTCCGGGCCTCGGCTTTGCAAGCTATGACCAGGTCGAGGCGCTGAGCATGATCTCCGATGTGGCGATGGGCTTCATCGCCTTTTCCATCGGCAATGAATTCCGCCTGAGCCAGCTCAGAAAGACCGGTAAACAGGCGATGGTCATCGGCGTTTTGCAGGCGCTGGCCGCGCTGGCTTTTGTCGACATTGCGCTCGTGATCTTCCACTTTCTGCGCCCCGATGTGCTGTCCGTGCCCGCAGCCATTACGCTCGGTGCGATCGCCACGGCCACCGCGCCCGCGACCACGCTGATGGTCGTGCGCCAGTACAAGGCCAAGGGCGAGCTGACGGACCTGCTGCTGCCAATCGTTGCGCTCGACGACGCGGTGGGGCTCGTCGCGTTTGCGGTGTCGTTCGGCATTGCCCGCGCGATGGACAGCGCGCAG
This sequence comes from Oscillibacter sp. ER4, assembly GCA_963623615.1. Lineage (GTDB taxonomy): Bacteria > Bacillota > Clostridia > Oscillospirales > Oscillospiraceae > Hominicoprocola. The sequence continues at coordinate 2,598 of CAVFND010000009.1, forward strand.
CTGAGCATTGCGAGCATCCTGCTCTCCCCGCTCATCGAGATCGTCGGTTCGCTGCTGCTCGGCGCGATTGCGGGCTTCGTGCTCACAAAGCTCGAAACGATGTTCCGCTCGAACTCGAACCGCCTGTCGCTGAGCATCGCGTTCATCTTCCTGATGGTCGGCCTGTCCGCGGTGGACTTCACCGTCGCGGGCGCGGACTGCGGCTTTTCGCCGCTGCTCGTGTGCATGATGCTCGGCACGGTGTTCTGCAACATCTGCCCGCTGTCGGACGACCTCATGGGCCGCGCGGACAAGTGGAGCACGCCGATGCTGGCGGTGTTCTTTGTCATCAGCGGTGCAAATCTGCGCTTGAGCGTCTTTTCACAGGGCGTGCTCGTGCTGATCGGCGTGGTGTACATCATCGCCCGCTCGGCCGGTAAGTATTGCGGGGCGCGCTGGTCGGCTAAGGCAGTGGGCTGCGACCACACGGTGCAGAAATACCTCGGCATCATGCTGCTGCCGCAGGAGGGCGTAGCGCTCGGCATGTGCGTGAGCGCGCAGGCGCTCGGCGCGGACGGCGAGCTGATCCGCAACATCATCCTCTTTTCTGTGCTGATCTACGAGCTGGTCGGCCCGCTGGCGACGAAGGAATCCCTCAAGGCCGCCGGCGCTATCACCGAAAAGCCCAAGGAGGTCCTTGAACGCCGTGAGCGCAAGCTCGCCGAAGCCGAGCCCAAGGAACTCCTCGAGCGCCGCAAGGAGCGCACGGGAAAGAAGTAATCGAAATAAAATACCGCTCAGCCGGAATCTCTGGCAGAGCGGTATTTCTGTTTAATTGTTATTAGGAAGATACCATCCGTGCTCTCTGTAGGGCAGATTCAACGGAAATCGTTGAGCGATGGCATTCACAACATCAGTGTGTATGTCATAAATTTTTGCATATTCCTCAGAATCGTAGTCAAGCTGATCCATAAAGGATTCCATTCCTTTTGCTAAGATTCTAAGTTCGTCCTCAGAAGCAGTTTCAAGCCACTCGTTGGTAATGAAATCAAATTCATTGATCTTTTCTCCTGCTTCAATGACGATATTGTCGAAGAGTGGAAATTTTTCGCTGCTGTGCGGTTGTGAAGCCAAATATGTTTTGCTCGCGGCCGCGGCAGTAAGGCCGATCGCCTGAATGACCTTGACCGCGCGCTCTTTGGCAGCTTGCCTTCGTATGAGCAGACAGTCTGCGCAGAGTGTGCTGTCAGGATCCGGTAAGGCTTTGCCGCAGTCAGCGCATATTCCTTTGAGATTATCGGCGGTCGTGTCATTTTCATATCCGCATTTTGTGCAGAGATGTCGGCGTGCATTGTAATCAAAGCCCTCCTGAATATTCAGATAGCTGCCGCATTGATCACAAAACCAGAACACATATTGATTTTTCAGTAAGCCGGCAGAAAGCTGATACCCGCATTCTTCGCAGGTCCAATAGGCAGATGACTTATTGACAGTCATTTTTCCGGATCGACAGGCCGGACAAAACATCCACCTTTTGATTTTTCGTAAATACGCATAGGTAAGGCGGTTTGAGATATGGCTTTGCGTTGCTTTTTTGCCATTCATAGTATTCCCCCCGAGTGACATAGTTCAAATAAAAATCGGACGTAGTTGAAAGCAATAAGGGGTACTGTAGAGGATTGTTTTCTTCAGATGAGAGAGTTAATTTTTTCATGTTAGCATAAAGAAACAGACTTGTCAAAAGTCCTTGTTCCCTTTTGTGTGGAAGAATAGACATGGGCAAGGCGCAAAGCGGAGTGCAGCCTTCTCAAAAAATGGCGAAGCCATTTTTTCGACGTTGTTTGGAACTTTTTGTGAATTTGCGCGTCTAAATAGGAAAGCCACTTGACATAACTTGCGCAAATTTTGTACAATAAAGGCGAACAAACTGATAAGGGGGAATGATGATGGAAGGACGTCGGGTCAGCCGCCGCAAACCGCGGCGCAATCCGCTTTATGTGCTTTTTATGGGATTGCTGGCGCTTTCGCTGGTGCTCTTTATTACTGTGATCGTGCTGGGCTTCAAGCTCAAGAGCGCGCGCAGCGACCTTGCCGCGGCGCAGACGAAGATCGAGCAGCTGCGCGGCGGCTCGCAGACGGACGAGGACGGCCAGATCACGACCGGCGAAGACGGCTCGCTCACCGGCGAGAACGATGGGAGCGATCTCACGCAGGACGGTAACACGACCGGCGACAGCCAGACGGGCAGCGACATGATCGACTGGCTCGACCTCACGGGTCACGACGAGGTCTCCGTCAAGCCGAGCTCTGTGTACGACAAGTACTACATCTACTACACCACCGGCGGCGTGAATCTGCGCAGCGGCCCGGGCACGAGCTATGACAAGGTCACGACCGTGTCGCTCGGCAGCGAGGTGCAGGCCGCGGCAAAGCAGGACGGGTGGACGTTCGTCAGTGTGGACGGCAAGTTCGGCTGGATCAACTCGGACTTCCTCTCCACCACGCGCCCCGCATCGTAACAGTATCAAGTAAAAAAGGAGCAAGCCATTTGGCTTGCTCCTTTTTTCTGTTCAGTTGCCGTTGCAGCTGCCCTTGTCCGTCAGGGAGCACGCTCCCTTGAAGCCGCAGGCGCTGCAGTGGTTGTTCGGGTCGGACACGACGCTGCCGCTCAGAAAGCGCAGTGCGGCGTCGTCCGCCTTGCCGGAATAGCCGGGGAAGAGCATGATGCCCGCCATGCCGACGGCGGTGCGCTCGGCGTCGTCGATCGCGCCGCAGAGCAGCGCGTCGATGCCGTAGCGCTCCAAAAGGCCGACGGCGGCGTCGATGCCGCTTTCTTCCATCGGTTCGAGAAATTCGCGCACGATCTTGCCGTGGTCATCCTCGTAGAAATGAAAGGCTTCGGCGTTGCCGGGCAGGGAGGTGACAGTCTCTCCCGCAACGGGGATCGCGATCCGCATAAAGTACGCCTCCTTTACGCCTCGACGCCCTTGCCGTCGTTCCACTTCCACGCGCGGACCTCAGGCAGGTCGACGCCGTTGTCCTTGATATACTGGCGGTGCTCGACGAGCTTGTCGTTCATTTTCTGAATGAGGTAGGCACCGCGGTTGCCGAGCTGCGGCAGGCGGTGCACCGTGTCGATGACGAGGTCAAAGCGATCGATGTCGTTGAGCACACGCATGTCGAACGGGGTCGTGATCGTGCCCTCTTCCTTGTAGCCGCGCACGTGCAGGTTGCGGTTGTGGCGGCGGTAGGTCAGCTCGTGGATCAGCGTGGGATAGCCGTGGTAGGCGAAGATGATGGGCTTGTCCTTAGTGAAGAGCGTGTCGTACTCTTCGTCGGTCAGGCCGTGGGGATGCTCGGTGTGCGGCTGGAGCTTCATCAAATCGACCACGTTCACGACGCGGATCTTGAGCTCCGGCAGCTCGCGGCGCAGGATCGTCACGGCGGCGAGAGTCTCAAGCGTCGGCGTGTCGCCGCAGCAGGCCATGACGACGTCGGGTTCCTGCCTTTGATCGTTCGAGGCCCACTCCCAGATGCCGATGCCCTGCGTGCAGTGTTTGACGGCCTGCTCCATCGTCAGCCACTGCGGGCGCGGGTGCTTGCTCGCGACGATGACATTGACATAGTTGCGGCTCTTGATGCAGTGATCGAAGCAGGAGAGCAGGCAGTTGGCATCGGGCGGCAGATACATGCGCACGACGTCGGCCTTCTTGTTGGCGACGTGGTCGAGGAAGCCGGGGTCCTGATGTGTGAAGCCGTTGTGGTCCTGCTGCCAGACGTTGGAGGCGAGGATATAGTTGAGGGACGCGATGTCCTGACGCCAGGGCAGCTCGTTGCACATCTTGAGCCACTTGGCGTGCTGGGAGAACATCGAGTCGACGATGCGGATGAAGGCCTCGTAGCTGTCGAAAAAGCCGTGACGGCCCGTCAGAAGATACCCTTCGAGGAAGCCCTCGCAGAAGTGCTCGGAGAGCATGGAGTCCATCACGCGGCCGTCAGGGTCAAGGTGCTCGTCGATGCCCTCGATCTGCTCGTCGAGGAAGCGGCGGCCCGTGATGTCAAACACGGCCTGTAAGCGGTTGGACGCCGTCTCATCGGGCGCGAAGATGCGGAAGTTGCGCGATTCCATGTTGAGCTTCATCACGTCGCGTACATAGGTGCCGAGGACGTACATGTCCTGCGCCTCGACCTCGCCGGGGACAGGAATCTCGACCGCGTAGTCGCGGAAGTCGGGCGTGCGCAGGTCGCGCAGGAGAAGACCGCCGTTGGCGTGCGGGTTCGCGCCCATACGGCGCGTGCCCTTGGGCGGGAAGGACGCGACCAGATCGACCGGCGTACCGTCGGGGTTAAAGAGTTCCTCGGGCTTGTAGGAGCGCAGCCATTTTTCAAGCAGCGGCAGGTGCTTGCTCTCGTCCGCGCCCATGGAGATGGGCACCTGATGGGCGCGCCAGCTGCCTTCGATCGCGTTGCCGTCGACCTCCTTGGGACCAGTCCAGCCCTTCGGGGTGCGCAGCACGAGCATCGGCCAACGCGGACGGCTCGCCTTGCCGCTCTCGCGCGCGGTGCGCTGGATGCGCTTGATCTCGCGGATGGCCCAGTCGACCGCGGCGGCCATCTGCTGGTGCATCGTCTCGGGCTCGTCGCCCTCGACAAAGCGGGGCTCCCAGCCGCAGCCGCGGAAGAAGCACTCGACCTCCTCGTGGCTCATGCGGGAGAAGATGGTCGGGTTCGCGATCTTGAAGCCGTTTAAGTGTAAAATCGGCAGCACTGCGCCGTCGGTGATGGGATTCATGAACTTGTTGCCGTGCCAGGACGTGGCGAGAGGGCCAGTCTCGGCCTCGCCGTCGCCGACGACACAGGCCGCAATCAGGTCGGGGTTATCCGCCGCCGCGCCGAAGGCGTGGGCGAGGGAATAGCCCAGCTCGCCGCCCTCGTGGATGGAGCCCGGCGTTTCGGGCGCGACGTGGCTCGGGATGCCGCCGGGGAAAGAGAAGCGCTTGAAGAGCTTCTGCATGCCCTCCTTGTCGCGCGTGATGTTGGGGTAGACCTCGGTATAGCTGCCGTCCAGCCAGTCCTGCGCGACCATGGCGTTGCCGCCGTGGCCGGGGCCGGAGAGGTAGATCATGTCAAGGTCGTCGCGCTTGATGACGCGGTCCAGGTGCGTGTAGATGAAGTTCTGGCCCGGGCAAGTGCCCCAGTGGCCGACAATGGTCTGTTTCAGATCGCTCTCGCGCAGGGGACGCTCGAGCAGCGGATTGTCGAGAAGATAGAGCTGGCAGGCGGTCAGATAGTTTGCCGCGCGCCAGTATGCGTCGATTTGCTTGAGCTCTTCAGGCGACAGTGGCGGCTTTTTCGACAGCCGGGCAGCAGTTTTTTGTGCGGGCATGAAAAGTTCCTCCTTTTTCTTTATCGTTGCTTTTAGTATACCGATTGATCGGCAAAAATCAATAGAGAGGTGGAAAAATTCATAAAAAAGATAAGAAACGGAGAAATAAACGCTGGCTTATTTTGCTCATCATTGAACTTTTGCACGGAATTATTCAGGAAAATAGGAAGAAGGCGGTGCATTTGCACCGCCTTCTTCCTATATGAGAGATCGAGAGATGAGAGAATAGCAAAATTAGTCGATCGGGCAGATCCAGCCGAACGGGTCGGGCTTCGTGCCCCACTGGATGCCGGTCAGCTCGTCGTAGAGCTTCTGAGACAGCGCGCCGATCTTGTTGTCGTTGACCTTGTAGTCTCTGTCGCCCCAAGAGAGCTCGCCGATCGGGGAGATGACGGCGGCAGTGCCGATGCACCACGCCTCTTCCAGCGCGCCGGACGCTGCGGCGTCAAAGAGCTCGTCGACGCTCAGCAGGCGCTCCTCGACGGGCACGCCCCAGCTCTTTAAGAGCTCGATGGCGGACTTGCGCGTGACGCCGCGCAGGATGGAGCCGGTCAGCGCGGGGGTGACGACGGTGCCATTGATCTTGAACATGACGTTCATGCCGCCGCCCTCTTCGACGTACTTACGCTCCACACCGTCGAGCCACAGGACCTGAGAGAAGCCCTTTTCGATGGCGCGGTCGCCCGCGCGGTTGGCCGCGCCGTAGTTGCCGCCGCACTTGGCTTCGCCCGTGCCGCCGCGCACCGCGCGGACGTCCTCGGTCTCGACCATGATGGGGACGGGCTGCAGGCCGTTTTTAAAGTAGCTGCCGGAGGGGGAGAGAATGATCGCGAACGTCGCCTCGTGCACGCCGTGCAGGGCGAGCGTCGGGTCGGTGCCGTACAGGAACGGACGGATATAGAGGGACGTGCCGGGATCGCTCGGGACCCAATTTTCGTCGACCTTGACGACGGTCTTGATGGCCTGAAGCGCGTCGTCGGGATCGAGCTGGGGCAGGCCCAAACGCTCGCAGGAGCGGTTCAGACGGGCGATGTTCTCCCAGGGACGGAAGAGCTGCACGCCGCCGTCGGGACGGCGATAGGCCTTCATGCCCTCGAAGACCTCGGTGCCGTAGTGCAGGACGCTCGCGGCCGGGGACATGGTGATGGGACCGTAGGGCACGACGCGCGCGTCATGCCAGCCCTTGTCGGCGCTGTAGTCCATCAGGAACATGTGATCGGTGAACACGGTGCCGAAGCCGAGCTGGTCGGACGGGGGCAGCGTACCGGGATGGGTAGTCTTGGTGATCGTGATATTCATAGGGATGACCTCCTGTCGAAATTTGTTGACTCTTTAGATTTCCTTGAGATGCTCCATGTTGTGGCGAATGCCCTCGCAGCAGGCATGGAAGGTGGCTTTTTCATCTGCCGTCAGCGGCAGCTCGACGACCTGCTCGACGCCGTTTTCGCCGATGACGCAGGGAACGCCCGCGAACAGGCCCTCTTCGCCGTACTCGCCGCACAGCTCCATGCTGGCGGGCAGAATGACCTTTTCGTCGTGCAGCACGGCGTAGGCCATGCGCGCGGCGGTGGTGGCAATGCCGTACTCGGTGCAGGACTTGCCGGAGAACGTGACCCAGCCGCCGCCGATGGACTCCTTCTGCAGCGCGTCGCGGTCGAAGCGGAAGCGCTCGTCGGTCTTGGCCCACTCATCCAGCGGCACGCCGCGGAAGCTGACGCAGGACCAGGGCGCGAACTGCTGGTTGCCGTGCTCGCCCATCATGTAGCAGGTGATGGACTTGTGGTCAAGGCCGGTCTGGCGCGCCAGCGCGCTGAGAAGACGGGAGGTGTCAAGGCCCGTGCCGGTGCCGAACACACGGCCGCGGGGAAGACCCAGATGCAGCGCCAGCTCGCGCGTGACGATGTCGCAGGGGTTGGTGATGTTGATGAGCACGCCGTCAAAGCCGCTGGCCTTGATCTTTTCAGCGTAGCCGCGCACGGCCGGGATGGTGAAGTCCATCTCGGTCACGCGGTCATGCGTGCCGCACAGCAGCTCGATCTTGCCGACGCTGTTGACGATGACGTCGCACACGCCAAGGTCGGAGAAGTCGCCGCCGCGCACCGTCACGCGGTGGGGCATGTACGCGACCGCGTCGCGCAGATCCTGCACTTCGCTTGCGAGCTTCTGCTCGTTCTGGTCGACGAGCACCAGCTCGTCCGCGATGCCCTGGATCGCCAGAGCGTAAGCCACATGTGCGCCGACATGACCCATGCCGACCACGCCGAGAACTCTTTTCTTTGCCATAAGAATACTTCCTTTCTCAAAAACGGTGTGCCCGTAGTATGAACTGACGGATCGTGCGGCTCTTACATGCCGTAGTTGGGGAAGAGCACGCAGGTATAAAGCATGGCGAGAACCATGTACAAAACAAGGATGATGGCGAAGGCCTTGAAGGTCTTTTTCATGACGTCGCTCTCGTTGCCCACCTGATCGACCGTCGCGCAGGCAGCGACCGTGTTGTTCGGGCAGATCAGGTTGCCGAGCGAAGCGCCCGCGTTCTGACCGGCGAAGATCGTGATGGGGTTCATGCCGAGCGAGGCGGCGGCGTCGATGTGCATCTGAGCGAACATGATGTTGGAGCCAAGGCCCGTGCCGGTGATGAACGCGCCGCTCGAACCGATGAGGACGGCTGCCGCGGGATAGAAGCGGCCGACGACGGCGGCGATGTCAGAGGCGAGCAGGTTCATCATGCCCGTGGAGGAGGACTGCATGATGTAGGCGACGATGAGGAGGCTTCCCATCGTGATAAGGACCGGCAGCACGCCGCTCGCGGTGCGCTTGCAGACCTCTTTGTAGGTCTTGAAGTTTACGCCCAGCGTGAGCGCGCCGAGAATGCCGCACACAAGGATGACCACGTCGACCCAGAAGATGTAGCCGAACGTGCACATGATGGCAAAGCCGTTTTCGACGACGGCGGGAAAGCCGTAGCGAATGAGCGGGAGCAGGATGAGCATGTAGACGTAAGGCGACATGGCCTTGAACGAGCTGTACTTGCGCTGATGCGCAGTGCTTTCATTGCGGAATTCATCCGGCGTCTTCACGCCGACGAGCTTGACATACGCAACGGAGAGGAGAATGGAGATGAGGCCCGTGCCCATGGAGGTGACCTCCGCGCCGATATAGTTGGAGAGGAGGAACATCGTGAGGCCCGTGCTCACGCCCGCGAAGGTGAGGTAGGGGAGGATGCCCTTGTAGCCCTTTTTGCCGAATGCCATGCCGACCATGATGAACGGGATGACGAGCACGCCGAACATATGGAAGCGGCCGGCCATTGCGGCGTTCTGCGCGACCGTGGCAAGGCCCGCGTCAACGAGAGCTGCGCCGCCGTTGATGGTCGTCAGACCCGCGCCGCCAAACGAGGCGGGCGTCGCGTCGCCGAGCAGCGCGATGGCGATGGAGGTGGTGGGGTTAAAGCCGAGGGCCACGAGGAACGGGGCGGCGATGGCGGCGGGAGCGCCCGCGCCCGCTGCACCCTCAAGGAAGATCGGCAGCATCATGCCGATGATGACGACCTGTACGCGGCGGTCGTCGCTGATCTGTGCAATGGTGGCTTTCACATCCTCGATGGCGCCGGTCTCGCGCAGCAGGTTCAAAATGGTGAACGCGCCGAAGACCATCAGCACGATCTTGAGGCCTTCCTTGATGCCTTTCCAGACCAGAGGGTCGAGCACCTTGACATTTTCGGCAAACGTGAGACCGTCAAGGTTAAAGTAGGTAAAGGCAAGGATGAGCGTCCAGAGCAGCGCGATGGGCGAGACGGTTTTTGCGGATTTTTTGAAGCCCAGGATGCCGACAAGCACGACGAGGATTGGGCTGAGCGCCATGAGGAAGTTTAAAAAGTCCATTGGAGGGAATCTCTCTTTCTGAAAAAATGTGGAATGGAGTCGATCTATTTCCGCTTTTTTCGCCGGCCGAACGAGAAAAAGTGAAAAAGCTAAGAGGAAGAGGCCCCGTCGAATCGACGGAGCCTCTTTCGTGATATCAATCTCTATCTCGTGCGGAGAATCGGGAGAGAAGTCGAAGTTGCGTCGCGATCCGGACGGTCTGTTCAGTTTTGTTTCTTACCAGTACTACCAGAGGCAGAATAATAAAGGACGCCAGCAGAATAAGGCTGGCGTCCAGAATAATAATGCTGTTTGCGTCAGAACAGGAGAAAGCGGCACAGGCGGCCTGTGCGAAGTGAGATGCAGCTGCGTTGGCAAAGAACTGAGTCATCAGACGTTTCTCCTTTCCTGAAGATGAACGCATCTTAACACACATTTTTTCGCCCCGCAAGAGGGGAAAACGGCTGATTATGCAAGATTGGACGAGTACACAAAAAACGGAAAATCCCAGTTTTTGACCTTGTTAAAAAGACATAATGAATTCTCATGTATCGCTCATGTCATGGAAGCGCACTTGCGCATAGGGACTTCCCGTGCAGCCATAGGATGGAGAAAAAGAGGAGGCGTTTTTATGCTATCGATCGCACTTTATCTGCTCACGCACGCCATGCTGCTCTCGCTCCACCTGTCGGGCGGCTCGTTTCCCCGCCCGCTCTCGGCGCAGGAGGAGAAAAAATACGTCGAGCGCATGCTTGCGGGCGACATCGAGGCGCGCAACGTGCTCGTCGAGCACAACCTGCGCCTCGTCGCGCACATCGCCAAAAAATACTACACCCAGTCCGATGAGCAGGACGATCTCATCTCCATCGGCACCATCGGCCTTATCAAAGGCGTTTCGAGCTACCGTCCGGAAAAAGGCACAAGGCTCGCAACCTATGCTGCCAAGTGCGTAGAGAATGAGATCTTGATGTACTTTCGCAGCCGAAAAAAATTGCAGGGCGAGGTGTCGCTCAACGATTCGCTCGATTCCGACGCCGATGGCGAGTCGCTCTGCCTCATGGACGTCGTCGGCGTCGAAGACACGATGTATCTGGACATTCAGGACCGCGACGACTGCCTGTGCGTGCGGAGGCTCGTACACGAGTGCCTGACCGAGCGGGAGGAAGAGGTCATCACCTCGCGCTACGGCCTCGGCGGCCGGATGCCCCGCACGCAGCGCGAGGTCGCCAAAAAGCTCGGGATCTCAAGGAGCTATGTCTCCCGCATCGAAAAGCGCGCGCTGCAAAAGCTGGAGGAAGCCCTCGGCGAACGGGAATAAAAAGCGCGGGGCGCAGATGTCTGCGCCCCGCGCTTCGCTCTGGGAGAGCGAAAAGAGAGGGGAAAACGCTTTATTCGATCGTGCCGCCGCCGAGCACGGCGTCGCCGTCGTAGAGCACGACGGCCTGACCCGGTGTGATGGCGCGCTGCGGCTCGTCGAAGACGAGGTGCACACGCCCGTCAGGAAGCACCGTGACCGTCGCCGCCTGCTCGCGCTGGTGGTAGCGCACGCGCGCGGTCGCGCGCAGCTCGCGCGGCGGAACATCGTAGGCAATCCAGTTGAAGTCATTCGCCGTCAGCTCGCGGGAGAAGAGCGCGTCGTTGCCGCTCAGCACCACGCGGTTTTCCTGCGCGTCGATGCGCTTGACGTACAGCGGTGCGTCCGCCGCGATGCCAAGGCCCTTGCGCTGGCCGACGGTGTAGTGCACGATGCCCTTATGCCGGCCGAGCACATGGCCGCTTTCGTCGACAAAGTCGCCCGCAGGGCAGTCATGCCCCGTGCAGCGCGCGATAAAGCCCGCGTAGTCGCCGTCCGGCACGAAGCAGATGTCCTGACTGTCCGGCTTGTCCGCGTTGTAGAAGCCCTGCTCCTCCGCAATGCGGCGCGTCTCGCTCTTGTGCATCGCGCCGAGCGGCAGGCGCGTGTGCGCGAGCTGATCCTGCGTGAGCGAGTAGAGCACGTAGCTCTGGTCCTTGCTCTCGTCGAGCGATTTTTTAAGGAGCCACCGCCCGTTTTCCTGCTCGACGCGCGCATAGTGGCCCGTCACGATGGCGTCGCAGCCTAAAATGCGGGCGCGCTCGTAGAGCCGCTCAAATTTCAAATAGCGGTTGCAGTCGATGCAGGGGTTTGGCGTCGCGCCACGCTCGTAGGCGGAGATGAAGCGGTCGATGACCTGACCCTTGAAGTCGTCTGAAAAGTTGAAGACATAGTAGGGGATGCCGAGGCGCAGCGCGACGAGCCGCGCGTCTTCGACGTCTTCGAGCGAGCAGCAGGTCTTCGTGCGGCTGACGCCGATGTCCTCGTTGTGAAAGAGCTTCATCGTCGCGCCGATGCACTCGCAGCCCTGCTCTTTCATCAAAAACGCGGCGACGCTCGAGTCCACACCGCCGCTCATCGCAATGAGTACCTTATCCATATTTCCTCACATCATGCGGCACGCTTTCGCGCAGAGAATGCCCCTGTGGGAAGCGATACCGCGTTTATCGTTTTGCATTATTTTGCCGCGCACTTATAAAGTGAACGGCTTTTTGCCGCTGACGAGGTCCTGCCACAGCGGGGACATACCGCGCAGGTACGCCACGACCTCGGGCACGGCCTCGAGGATGCGGTCGACTTCCTCGTCGGTGTTCCACTCGCACAGGCTCAGGCGCAGCGAGCCGTGCGCCACGTCGTGCGGGCGGCCGATGGCCAGCAGCACATGGCTTGGGTCGAGCGAACCGGAGGTGCACGCGCTGCCGGACGACGCGCAGATGCCCTTTGCGTCGAGCAGGAGCAGCAGGCTCTCGCCCTCGACGCCCTCGAAGCAGAAGCTGACGTTGCCGGGGAGGCGGTTCACGGGATCGCCGTTGAGCGCGCTGTGCGGGATTCTGGACAGGCCGTCGATCAGGCGGTCGCGCAGGGCGCTGACCTTTTTCGCGTTCTCGCCGAGGTGCGCGCAGGCGTCCTCGAGCGCCGCGGCCATGCCCATGATGGCGGGAAGGTTCTCCGTGCCGGCGCGCTTGCCGCGCTCCTGCGCGCCGCCCTCGATGAGGCTCGTCAGGAGGATGCCCTGACGGGCATACAGCACGCCGGCGCCCTTCGGGCCGTGGAACTTGTGCGCGGAGAGCGACAGCAGGTCGATGTTCTGCGCCTTGACGTCGATGGGCAGGTGTCCCGCCGCCTGCACGGCGTCGGTGTGGAACAGCACGCCCGCCTCGCGGCAGACTGCGCCGATCTCGCCGACCGGCAGGATGGAGCCGATCTCGTTGTTGGCGTACATGACGGAAACTAAGCACGTGTCCTCGCGGATGGCGTTTTTGACCTGCTGCGCCGTCACGGTGCCGATGGGGCCAACGGGGAGCAGCTCGATTTCGAAGCCCTCTTTTTCGAGCTTTTGGAGCGTGTGCAGCACGGCGTGGTGCTCGAACGCGGTCGAAATGATGTGCTTTTTGCCCTTGCGCTTGCCGAGGCGCGCGGCGGAGAGAATGGCCTGATTGTCGGCCTCGCTGCCGCCGGAGGTGAAGCAGATCTCGCGCGGGGAGGCGTTCAGGCATTTTGCGATGCGGTCGCGCGCGCTGAGCAGCGCCCCCGCCGCCTGCTGGCCGACGGAATGCAGGCTCGAGGGGTTGCCGTAGATCGTCTCCAGATAGGGGAGCATGGCGTCGATCGCGGCACGGCTCATTTGGGTCGTCGCGGCGTTGTCTGCGTAAATGGTCGTCATTGTGATC
>CAVFND010000010.1:0-3899 GCA_963623615.1 Oscillibacter sp. ER4
GCGTTGTCGCCCTCGAACGGTAGTCTCCCCGTCAGCATTTCGTAGAGCACGACGCCCGCGGAGTAGATGTCCGAGCGCGCGTCCGTGCGGTCGCCCCTCGCCTGCTCGGGCGACATGTAGTGCACCGAGCCGAGGGCTTCCTGCGTAAGCGTGTTGGCGGAGTTGGCAAGGCAGGCGATGCCGAAGTCAGCGACCTTGACGCTGCCGTCGCGCAACACCATGATGTTCTGCGGCTTGATGTCGCGGTGGATGATACCGCGCGAATGTGCGTGCGAGAGCGCCTTCATGATCTGTGTGATGAAGTGCAGCGCCTCGCGCCAGTTGAGCTGGCCGCGTTTTTCCATATACTGCTTGAGCGTGATACCGTCGATGAGCTCCATGACGATATACTCTGTCTCGCCGCGGCTCACATCGTAAACGGAGACGATATTCGGATGCGAGAGCATCGCGACGGCCTGAGACTCATCGCGGAAGCGGCGGCGGAAGTCGGCGTCCTCGGCAAGGTCGCTCTTGAGCACCTTGACAGCCACGAGTCGGTTCAAGCGGTGGCACTTGGCCTTGTAGACAACGGCCATGCCGCCGCTGCCGATAACTTCGAGCAGTTCATAGCGGTTGTCGAGCATTTTTCCGATCATATTGTTCATACCGATGCCACCTCCTTCACTCGTGTTCGATGAGCACAGCCGTCACGTTGTCCGGCGCACCCTGCGCCTTGGCAAGCGCAATGAGATCGTCAAGGCTTTCCTCTGCACGCTTGCCCGCGCACACGGCGCGGCAAATTTCCTCGTCTGTCGCGGTGACGACAAGGCCGTCCGTGCAGAGAAGGATTTTGTCGCCCTTCGTGAACGAGACCTCGAACGCGTCGCAGAGCGTGTTTTCGTCGGGACCGAGCGCGCGGGTGATCAAGTTGCGGTTCGGGTGCGTGCGCGCCTCCTCGGCGGTGATGTTGCCGTTTTCCACGAGCGTCTGCACGACGCTGTGGTCGTGCGTGATACGTGTGATCTCGCCGCCGCGGATCAAATACGCGCGGCTGTCGCCGATGTTGCAGACGATGGCGCACTTCTCCCCCGCGACCGCGCTCACAAGCGTTGTGCCCATCCCCTGATAGGCGGGGTTCTCCATCGCGCGCTGATAGATTGCTGTGTTGGCCTTTGCCACGCAGAACGACGCGAGCTCGCGCAGCTGCTCGGCGGTCATGTCCTCGCGGAGAAGCGCGCGCAGCTCCTTCATAAAGGTCTCCACCGCAAGGGAGCTTGCGATCTGCCCGCCCTCGGCGCCGCCCATGCCGTCGCACACGACGGCGATAAGCAGCTTTTCGCCCTGCTCGACGGCAAAGGTATCCTGATTTTCATGCCGCCGCAGACCGACGTCGGTTTTTCCGCAGGCTTTCATTGCGCGGCCCCCTCTCTTGCTTTCATTTCTTTGCGCCGGAGCTGCCCGCAGCTGGCGTCAATGTCGCCGCCCAGGCTGCGGCGGACCGTCGCCGTCAGGCCGTGGGACTCAAGGCGCTTCTGGAACGCCGCGACACGCTTGCTAGGCTTGAACTCGCTCTCAACCACGTCGTTGAGCGGGATGAGGTTCACATGCCCCGGCATGCCGTGGATCTTTTCGGCCAGCAGGTCCGCCTGCCAGTCGTGGTCGTTCACGCCGTCGATCATCGCGTATTCAAACGAGATGCGGCGGCCGGTCTTCTTAAAATAGCGGTGGCAGGCGGCGAACAGCTCTTCCACGTCGTAGGCGTTGTTCACGGGCATGATGCGGCTGCGCGTCGCGCTGTCGGGCGCGTGGAGCGAAACGGACAGCGTGAGCTGCAAATTGTCCTCCGCGAGCGCGTCGATACCCGGCACCACACCGCAGGTGGAGAGCGAAATGTGCCGCATGCCGATGTTCATCCCGTCGGGATGGTTGATGAGCTCCAAAAAGCGCAGCACGTTTTTCCGGTTGTCCATCGGCTCGCCGATGCCCATCAGGACGATATTCGAAATTTCGCGTCCAGAGTCGAGCTGCGTGAAAAGCACCTGGTTGAGCATTTCCGACGGTGTCAAGTCCCTCACCTTGCCGGCGAGCGAGGACGCACAGAACTTGCAGCCCATGCGGCAGCCGACCTGCGAGGAAATGCAGACCGTGTTGCCGTGGTGATAGGACATCAGCACCGTTTCGATACAGTTGCCGTCGGATAGCTCCCAGAGGTACTTGATCGTCCCGTCGAGCTTCGACACCTGCTTGCGAGCGACCGTCGGCACGGTGATGTAGTATTCCGCCCTGAGCTTTTCGCGCAGAGATTTGGGAATATTCATCATCTCGTCAAAATCGGTGATGCCGCGGTGCAGCCAGGTGAAGACCTGCTTGCCGCGGAACGACGGCTCGCCCATCGCGCGCAGCGCCGCGGTGATCTCCTCCAATGTCATTGACTTTAGGTCAGTCATCTGTCTTTCTCCTCATGCGGCTGAGATAAAACCCATCCGTATTGTCGCGCTGCGGCCAGAGCGTCAAGTGCCCCGGCGCGCTCACGCCATTCGGCAGCGAAAAGGCCTCGTAAGTAAATTCGGGATGCGCTTTCAAAAATCCGTCCGTCACCTGCTCGTTTTCCTCTGGCAGGATCGTGCAGGTCGAGTAGACGAGAAGTCCGCCGCGCTTTACATAGCGTGCGCTGTTTTCCAGGATCGCGCGCTGGAGCTCCGGTAGCGCGGAGAATTCCTGCGCATCCTTATAGCGGATGTCCGGCTTTTTGCGGATGATGCCAAGGCCCGAGCACGGCACATCGCAGATGACGACGTCAAACCTGCCCGCCCATTCCTCGCGGAACGCGCGGCCATCGACGGCGGCGGTCTCGATGCACGTGATGCCGAGGCGCTGCGCGCCCTCGCGGATGCGCTTCAATTTGTTTTCATGTAGGTCACACGAGAGGACGCTCCCCTCGTTTTCCATCGCGAACGCCGCAGCGAACGACTTACCTCCCGGAGCGGCGCAGACGTCCAGCACCTTTTGTCCGCGCGCAAAGTCCGTGGCGCAGACGATCAGGTGTGCCGCCGCATCCTGCACGGTGAAGCGGCCATTGTAAAAAGCGCTGAGCGTCGTCAGATCGCCCGTGCCGGAAAGCTCCAGGCATCCAGGTACCCAAGGGTGCGGCGTGACGCCGACACCCTCGCCGCGCAGCTCCTCGACGAGCGCTTTTTCGTTCGTCTTGAGCGGGTTGACCTGCACGCTGATGGGCGACGCCTCGTTGTCGATGCGAAGAAACGCTTCCGCTTCCTCGACGCCGAGGAGCGACACGAGCTTTTTCACCAGCCACTGCGGGTGGCTGTACGCGATGCTGAGCCGCGCGATGTCCCCCTCCGGCAGCGGCGGGAGGTTCGACTTGTTGTGCGCGACCTTGCGCAGGACGGCGTTGACGAGCCCGCTCGCGGCGCTCCTGCCGTTCGTGCGGCAGAGCTCCACGGACTCGCTGACGGCGGCGTGGTCTGGCACCTTGTCCAAAAACAAGATCTGGTACGCGCCGATGCGCAGAATGTCGGCAAGCGGCGGCTGCAAATGGTCGAGCTTCTGTGTGCAGTAGTCGCTCAAGTACCAGTTCAGCAGCAGCTCGTTCTGCATCACGCCGTAGACGATGCGGCTGCAAAGCGCCGTGTCCTGCGCGCTCAGCGCACACTTGCCGAGCTGAGATTTGAGCGCGGCGTCTGCCCACGCGCCGTTGCGGCGGCAGGCGACCAGAACGGAGAGCGCGCATTCGCGTGCGTTCGCGGTACTTCCCTTACGCATCGAGGACCGTCCCCGCGGCGATGCGCTTGCCGTTCAGAAATGCGTTCGCCGCCATGCGCTTGCCGCCGTCGGGCTGAAGCTCCGTGATGAGGATGCTTTTCCCGTCGCCGCAGGCGGCTTCAATACCCTTTTTGAGTGCG
>CAVFND010000010.1:3909-15488 GCA_963623615.1 Oscillibacter sp. ER4
TCCTTCGTTTCGCCGAGCGGCACGGCGCGGAAAATTTTTGTGTTCACGCCGAGAATGTTCGCCGCGGCGCAGGGCCACGGGATGAGCGCGCGGATCTGGTCGATGACCTGCGTGCTGCTTCTCGTCCAGTCGATGGGCGACAGCTCGCGCGAGAGCATGGGTGCATACGTCGCCTGAGACTCGTCCTGCGGCACGCGATGCGCCGTGCCGTTTTCGATCTGCGCGATGGCCTCAGCGATCGCGTCCGCGCCGAGCACGGCGAGCTCTTTGAAGAGGTCCTCCGCCGTCTCGTCGGGGCGGATAGTCTGCTTTTTGACTAGGATCATGTCGCCCGCGTCGCATTCCTTTGCCATATGCATCACGGTCACGCCGGTCTCCTTTTCGCCATCTAAGATGGCGCGGTTGATCGGCGCAGCGCCGCGGTATTTCGGCAGGATGGACGCGTGCGCGTTGATGCAGCCGTGCGTCGGCACGGCCAGCATTTCCTCCGGCAGGATGCGGCCATAGGCCGCGACGACCGCGAGCTCGGGCGCAAGGGCCTTGAAGTCCTCAAGCGCCGTGCCGTCACGCATCGTCACCGGCTGAAAAACAGGGATATTCTGCGTCAAAGCATATTCCTTTACAGGGCTTGGGGTGACTTTGTTTCGGTTGCGCGGCTTGTCCGGCTGTGTGAAAACGCCGCACACGTCGTGTCCGTCTGCGACCAGGCGCACTAAGATCGTGCGCGCAAAGTCGGGCGTGCCCATGAAGACGATCCTCATTCCTCGTCCAGCTCCTTTTCCTGCTCGCGGATATACTGCTCCAGCTCCTCGTCGGTGAGGACCTTGCAGTGCTCGGTGTAGAGGTGGCCGTCGAGATGTTCGATCTCGTGGCAGAAGCAGCGCGCGGTCAGCTCTTCATCCTCGACCTCAAACTCTGTGCCGTAGCGGTCCTGCGCGCGCACACGCACGACCATCGGGCGCGTGACGATGCCGTACTTGCCCGGCACGCTCAGACAGCCCTCAAGGCCCGTCTGCTCGCCCTCAGCCTTGATGATCTCGGGGTTGATGAGCTCAATGATCTCGCCCCGCGTGTCCTCCACGATGCAGACGCGGCGCAAAATGCCGACCTGCGGGGCGGCGAGACCGACGCCGCCGGCCTCTTCCAGCGTGTCTGCCATATCGTCGAGCAGCTCATGCAGTCTGGCGTTGAATTCCGTCACGGGGCGGCAGACCTTGGTCAGGCAGGGGTCGCCCACTTCATGGATCTTGCGAATAGCCATAATTTTCGTCCTCTTTTCTCTATTGTAAAGCATTGCAGTCGGCAAAAATGTCGAGACCGCGGTTTTCTTTTCTTGCGTAAAATGCCAGCAGATATTCGCTGACGGTGCGCCGCAGCACGCTGCCGCCCTTGCCGCACAGATACACGCAGTAGCGGTAGCGGTTGTTGACCTTCACGACCGGCGCGCCCGCAGGGCCGAGCACTTCGACCTCGAGCCCGCTCAGCGGCGGCTGAGAGCAGGCGTAGCGCAGCGCGTCGTACAGCGTGCGGGCGGCGGCAATGACGCGCAGCTCTTCAAGACCTGAGACTGTCAGCGTGAAGAGGTCCGCAAACGGCGGATAGCGCCGCAGCGAGCGCATGCGCAGCTCGTTTTGATAGAACGTTTCGTAATCCTGCTTCGCCGCGGTCTGAATGACCTCGTTTTCGGGGTGGTAGGTCTGAATGACCGCGCGGCCCGGGCGCTCGCCGCGTCCGGCCCTGCCGACGACCTGCGCCAGCAGGCTGTACGTCCGCTCGGCGGCATGATAGTTCTGCGCGTAGAGTGAAAGGTCTGCGTCCAGCACGCCCACGAGCGTCACATTTTCAAAATCCAGCCCCTTGGCGACCATCTGCGTGCCAAGGAGGATGGGGATGTTCTTTTCTTCAAATTCGCGCAGCAGCGCTTCATGTCCGCGCGACGCGCCGACGGTGTCGGCGTCCATGCGCAGCACCTTGCTTTTCGGAAACAGGTCAAAAAGCTCCTGCTCGACCTTCTGCGTGCCGGAGCCGACGCGCTTCATCAGCCCCCCGCACTCGCTGCACTTGTCCATCACGGCTTCGGAGTGCCCGCAGTAGTGGCACATCAGCCGTTCGTTGGCGGAATGGTACGTCATCGGTACGCTGCACCGCGGGCACTGCGGCACATAGCCGCACTCGCCGCACAGCAACATCCGCGCGCTGCCGCGCCGGTTGAGAAACAGAATGCTCTGCTCGCCGCGCTCAATGTTTTTTTCGAGCTCTGCGCGCAGCGCATGGCCGATCGAGGTCTCGTTCCCCTGCCGCAGCTCGTCCTTCATGTCGGCAATCAGCACCTTGGGCAGCGGCAGATCGTTAAATCGCCTGTGAAGTGATAAGACTTGATAGCGTCCATTCTTTGCGGCATATGCTGTTTCGATCGTCGGCGTAGCCGAGCCGAGCAGCAGCAGCGCGTCGTTTTGCGCGCAGCGGAACTGCGCAACGTCGCGCGCGTGGTAGCGCGGCGGATTTTCGGACTGGTAGCTCGTCTCCTGCTCTTCATCCAGGATGATGAGTCCGAGGTTTTGCAGCGGCGCGAACACCGCGCTGCGCGTGCCCAGCACGACGCGTACCTCGCCGCGGCGGATGCGCTTCCACTGGTCATAGCGCTCCGTGAGCGGCAGCGCGCTGTGCAGCATCGCAACGTCGCTGCCAAACTGCGCCGTGAAGCGGCGCAGCATCTGCGGCGTCAGCGCGATCTCTGGCACGAGCAGCATGGCCGTTTTGCCGCGTGCGAGCGCTTCTTCGATGAGCTTGATATAGACCTGCGTTTTGCCGCTGGCGGTCACGCCGTGCAGCAGCGCAGCGCTGCCGCCCTCGCGGCCTAAAAGCGTACAAAGGCCGTCAAAAGCGGCCTGCTGCTCATCGTTGAGCACAATTTCTTCGCGCGTAGGTGTATCATCATAGCGGCTGACGCGCAGCACCTCTCGCTCGGAGAATTCGACGAGGCCGGCCTTTTTGAGGCCGCGCAGCGTCTGCATCGTCGCGCCGGTATAGTAGCTGATCTCACTGCTGGACAAGCACCCCTCGCGGCTGAGAAGCTCGATGACCGCATAGCGCACGGGCGCGCTGCGGCGCTTGGGCTCGACCGCGGCGAGCGCGTCCTCCGCGCTGACGCAGAGCGACACCATGCGCACGGACTTGTCCTGCAAGCGCTGGCGCAGCTTCGTTTCGCGCACGGCGAGGCCGCAGGCCTCAAGCGAGCGGAGCGCTTTTGCCGTCTTCTCGCCGCCGAGCTCGTCGAGCGCTGCGCGCTCGATCTCCTTGGCACCGAGCATGGCTCGCAGCAGCGTTTCCTCGAGCGAATCGGGCGCAACGGACGAGAGCGCGTCCTCCGCACCGATTGTCTCGTTCACGTGCCATAGCTCGCGGTACTGGAGCCATACGCCGCCGGGCAGAATCGTCTTGATCGCGTCGTAGTACGTGCAGAAATAGCGCGCCTTCATCCACCGAACAAGGCGGATGTCCTTTGCATCCAGCAGCGGCGCGTCGTCGAGCACTGCGTCAAGGGGCTTGAGCGGCGACATCGCCGCCTCGCGACCGACTTCGAGCAAAAAGCCCTCCACGCGCTTGTTTCCGCGCCCGAAGGGAATCGTCACGCGCTTGCCGGCCTCGGCGCTGCCGATGAGCTCATCCGGCACAAGGTAGGTGTAGAGCCGGTCGGCGGCATAAGGAACGGAAGAGACTGCGACGCGAGCAAGCATTTTCTCTGTCATACAGTCTCCCCCTTTGCGTTATTCAAGACTTACTTTGCGATGTGCGTGTCGATATTCTCTGCTGTGAGCTTACCGGCAGCGACCTCGTTGATGGCTGTGGTGACCGGCTTTTCGCAGAGGGGATAACCCTCTTCGTCGGCCTGCTCGGCGATCTGGCGGGCGCGGCGCGCGACCACGTTGACGAGCAGATAACGGTTCTCCACGTACTTGTTGAGCAGACTCATTGCGGGATAAAGCATCATAATAATTTACTTCCTTCTGCCTTTTCGGCTGATTTTTTGAACTTATTCAGACAAAATTGCCATGCGCTCGGCGGGCTTGCAGTGCTCGGCGAGCATGATGGCGTTGATCTCGCGCACGGCGCGTTCCACCGTGTCGTTGATGACGAAATAATCATAGGTGTTGGCGGTCTGGAGCTCGACCTTTGCGCGGACGAGGCGCTTTTGCACCTTTTCGGGACTGTCGGTGCCGCGGCTCGTCAGACGCTCTTCAAGCGCCTGCCACGAAGGCGGTGCGATGAAGATGCGCACGACGTCTGGCCGCTTATGCACGACCTGTAAGGCACCCTGCACCTCAATATCGAGGACGACGTCCTTCCCCTGCTCCATGGCCTCATCGACAAACTTTTTCGGCGTGCCGTAGAAGTTGCCGACGTATTCGGCATACTCCAAAAAGTCGTCCTCCGAGATCATTTTGCGGAACTCGTCGACGTCGGTAAAGTGATAGTGGACGCCGTCCACCTCGCCCGGACGCGGCGGGCGCGTCGTGGCGGATACGGAGAAATAAAGATCGTCGCGATCCTGAAATAACTCCTTGAGCACCGTGCTCTTGCCCACTCCGGACGGGCCGGAGATGATGAATGTTTTCCCCTTGTACATGATTTTCTATGCTTCCTCCTCCATGGCGAGCGTTTCCACGCCCAGCCTTGCGATCAGCTTGTCGGCGGCGATGGCCGAGAGCACCACATGGTCGCTGTCCATGATGAACACGGACGCCGTCTTTCGGCCGTAGGTCGCGTCGATCAGCATGCCGCGCTCGCGCGACTCCTGAATGAGGCGCTTGATCGGCGCGCTGTCAGGGCTGACGACGGCGATCAGACGCTCGGCGGACACCATGTTGCCAAATCCGATGTTCAGCAGCTTCATTTGCTTCGCCCCTTACTCGATGTTCTGCACCTGCTCGCGAATCTTTTCGACCTCCGCCTTGAGCGCGACCACGTCGCGCGCGATGGCGACATCGTTGCACTTCGAGCCGATGGTGTTGCTCTCGCGGTTGACCTCCTGAATGAGGAAATCCATCTTGCGGCCCATGGGCTCGTCGGAGAGCAGCATGTCACGCAGCTGCGACACGTGCGAGCGCAGACGCACGGTCTCCTCATCCACGGCGACCTTGTCGGCGTAGATGGCGGCCTCGGTCAGGATGCGCGATTCGTCGATCGTCGTGCTCTGCAAAACCTCCTGCATGCGCGCAGTCAGCTTTTCACGGTACTCGCGCACCGTTTCGGGCGAGCGCTCCTCGACCTTGCCGGTGAGCGTTTCGATGGTCGTGAGACGGCCGCCGATGTCCTCGGCGAGCTTCTTTCCCTCCGTCGCGCGCATCTGGTTGTAGGACGCGAGCGCCTCGTCGAGCACCTCGCAGATGTCCGCGCCGACGGACTCCAAGTCCTCCTCCGCCTTTGTGACGGTCAGCACGTCCGGAATGCGGGCGAAGTCCGCCACGTAGGACTGCTTTCGAAGATAATTGCCGCCGTCGATCTCGTAGAGCTTGCGCAGCGCCTGTAAGTAGCTGCGGGCCAGCCCCTCGTTGACCACGACGACCTCTTCATCCGCGCCGGTCGAGTCGATGGTGACGAACACGTCGACCTTGCCGCGCGAGATGGCCTTCTGCACGCGCCCCTTGATAGCGTCCTCCGCAAAGATGTAGGCGCGCGGCAGCTTCACCGTGCAGTCGAGATAGCGGTTGTTGACAGATCGCACCTCGACGGTGATATCGCGATTGGAGAGTGTTTTTTTGGCTCTTCCATAGCCAGTCATACTTTTGACCACGATTTTTCTCCTCCATTATATAGTAAAAATAGAGTTGAGCAAAACTCCGATTTTCTCATGCAAGAACACGGTATATAGCATTGTTATTCATTGCTGAACACAAAATGTTGCACTTCGTTTTTGCGAATCCTGCGTTTTGCTCAACCCTATAGTAAAAACACAAAACTGAAAAGCACAGAACTAAACAGAAAAATCAGTAAATGCAAGGCAGAAAATAGCATCCGCCGCCGCTGAACAGCGTGCAGCACGACCATGCCGCGCAGCAGCGCAGACATGCGCTGTCGTCAAAGTTGGCGGTGTGGACCGAGCGGAAGCTGTTGGGCCGGTAGCCCGCTCCCGTCAGTGCGGAGAGCGCGTTCTGATACTCGAGATTGTTCGGGTCCATCTGCACAGCGGTCTCCATATAGCGCTTGGCCTCGTCCATCCAGCCGCGCCGTGAGCAGACAACACCCATCAGGAAGTTCCACTCCGCGTTGTGGTCGCTCACGCCGCTGAGCAAGCGCTCAGCCAGCGAGATATCGCCGCGGTTGATCGCCATGCGCACCTGATTGAGCGCGCCCGAACCATAGGCGCCGCCGTAAGCGGAATTGCCATAGGCGCTGCTGCCGTAGCCGTAGCCGTAGCCGTAGGAGTAGCTCTGCGAGGCGGCGGAAGACGCCTTGCGCTGCTTCTGGATCTGGTCGTAGGCCTCGTTGATCTCTTTCATTTTTTCCTGCGCGAGATCGGCCAGCGGGTTATCGTGGTAGTTGTCCGGGTGGTATTTGCGGGCAAGGTCGCGGTAAGCGCGCTTGACCTCCTCGTCAGTTGCCGTGGGCGGGATATTCAGGATCTGATAGGGGTCATTCATACGGTTTCCTCGTTTTTCTCCGCCTTGATGCGGAAGTGTATTCTGCGCGGGGGCTTATGATACGTGCCCTTGAGAACGGCGCTGCCGATCCCGTAAAGGCTCTCGTAAAAAATGCTGTCTAAAATGCTCGTCCACACGCCGCAGGAGAGCAGCGCGTAAGCGCTTGCCATGCGGTGCACGGAGAGGTCGAGCGAAGCGGCGACGGCCTCCCTGCTCTGCTCGTCCAGCTTGTCGCCGTCGATCTGGTAGCGGTAGCGCAACGGATTGTAGCAGTTCGAGTGCGCGTCCTTTTCAAAGTCATCCGCCGCGTCGACCAGGTAGATCCAGCGGCCAAGGTGGTAGAAAATTTCCCTCATCACGCGCCGCCGCATCTCGTCGTCGACGCAGTCGGCGATATCCGCCATCAGCGCGGCGAAGGGCTCAGCCGCCTGATCGAGCGACGCGCAGTGCTCCTGCTCGCGCTCGTGCAGATCGTTCAGGTGCCGCTGCACCGAGGCGTCAAATTCCGGCACGAACGTTCTCGCCTTGCGGTAAGCGCCGCGCAGCAAAAGCGCCGCGAGCCGGTATGGGATGGCTTTGAAAAAGACGTGGTCTTCAATATGGTCGCGAAGCTGCCACCAGGCGAGGACCAGACTGTGATCCGCCGCCGTTTCAAGCGCGCCGGTGTGCGCCATGACACACTGCGCCTTGCACGGATGCGCCGCGCAGCGGCAGCTTTCGCACGCAAGCTCCTGCGCGTCGGAGAGCAGGATCGCAAGGAACGTGAAGTCAAAGTTCAGCACAAAGCGGGCGGCGAAGCCGTACTTTCGCCCGAGCTCATGGCACAGCCCGCAGTAGACGGACTGGAAACGCGCTTCGTCCTGCTCGCTGAGGCGCGGCTTGGATGGCCTGATGTAACCAAACATGCCTTAGAAAAGACGCACGATGGTGAATGTCAGCTTGCCGTTTTTCTTCGTGCGGCGGTCGCAGATGATTGCGGGGATGATGCCGACTAAAAACGCAGCGATAGCGATGGCATAGCGCAGCCCCTCGCTTTGAAGCGCGCCGGTCGCGAAGTAGCCGACAAGAAACAGCACGATCGGCAGAAGATAGACAAGGAGCATCACGCCGAGCAGATTTTTCGTGCTGCTCTCGACCACGACCTTTTGTCCCACTTCCGCATGGGCGTCATTGCGCGCGACAGCGTACACGCTCGCACCCGATACACCGCAGCCTGCGCACTCCTCGCAGTCGTGGCCGCAGGCGGACTTGCGCGGGACGGAGATCTCCGCCATGCCGCCGGGAAGGATCTTTTCTACTGTTGCGATCTGAGTCATACTGTCTCCTTTTGCGATTTGCTTAGCTGATGTGAACGGTGACCTCGTAAGAACCGACCGCGCCCACGTCATAGCCGCTCACTTCAATGCGGGCGGGCACGGTGTAGGTGCCGCTGTCGGCGGCGATGTCGGAAAGGTCTGCGATGACGTGTACCTCGCTGCCGTAGATGGCCTCAAGGTCGCTCGCGGAGCCGCGCAGTGTGACGGGCAGCGACGAGGTCACGACGGTGACGGTCTGATCGCCCGAGAAATTCTCGTAGCTGAAGTGCGTCGCCTCGACCTCTTTCGTGCCGATGTCGCCGCTGCTGATCGTGAGTGTGGCGCTCGTGATCCCACTTAAGTTGTTCACCCCGTCGGGGATGGGAATGTCATAGGTCAGCGTCTCCGACCCGTTCACATCCTCAAGCGCGATCGTGCCGAGCGAGATTTCATTGATGCCCGCCATCTGCGTCGCGTCACCGGAGAGGGTGATGCTGGTGTGGCTGAGCGTATAGGTGTAATTTTCAAGCCGCGAACCTGCGGATTCGACAAAGTTGACGGTCAGCGGGACGTCCTTCACCTTGAGCACTGGCATCGTCACCTGCACGTTTTCGCTCATGGGGTGGATGTTCTTGCTCTCGATGAGCTGGTCGTTGAAGTCATAGAGCTCGTAGCTCAGAAGCTCCACGACCGTGGAAGAGGCGTTTTCAATGTCGAGCGTGACCTGCGCATAGCTGATCTGCATGATGTCAGACTGCTGGCCGCGCACCTCGAGCGTTTCGGGAAGCAGCTCGATGCTGCCGGCGATGTAGCCTTCGGCCACGTTGCCGACGACCTTGCAGCGGATCTCGACGTCCTTCTTGTTGAGCTCGCCGATCTCGATTTGAACGGTGCGGATGGTCGGCGATTCGACCTTCACGCTGCTCGACGAGACCTTTGAGGGATATAAGATCGTATAGCTGACGGACTGCTTGCCCGCGTAGGTGATGGTCGAAAGGTCGCTCACGAGCCGAAGCTCGCTCGTGTCAAAGTCGTAGACGACGTTGCGCGGCATCTGGAGCTTTAGATCGACGGTGATGTCCTCGTCCCCGCTGATGCGCATGAGGCCCTTGTCGGCAAGCGACGTGTCCTCGTTGAGAAATTCGATCGGCACGTCGTGGACGTACACGGTCACGGATTCCCTGTTGTTCACGTAGAACCAGATCGTCCCCGCGATGAGGATGGACAGCGCGACGTAGAAAATTTTGCGGCGCTTACTTTTCATCGTCCTTGTCCCCCTTTCCGGCGCTGAGAAGCTTCAAAAGCCGCACGTGGAGCTTGTCGTCCTGTTCGGCGGGCTCCTGCGGGATGAGCTCGTTCATCAGTAGCTTTTCGAGCGTTTCCGGCATCAGGTGGCGCTTTAAAAGCCCGCCGATGGCGACGGAGATCGTGCCCGTCTCCTCCGAGACGATGACGACGACCGCGTCGGAATTCTCGCTCATGCCGATGCCCGCGCGGTGGCGCATGCCAAGGTCGCGGCTCAGGTTCACGTTTTTCGAGAGCGGCAGCATGCAGCCGCCCGCGAGCAGCCGCCCATCGCGCATGATGACTGCGCCGTCGTGCATGGCCGCCTTGACGAAGAAGATATTTTTGAGAAGCTCGCTGCTCACGCGCGCGTCGACGATCGTGCCCGTGCGGGCGATGTCGTCCAGCGCCATTTCGCGCTCAAAGACGATCAGAACGCCCGTACGCGTTTTGGACATTTCCGTGCAGGCGAGCACCGTCTGCGCGATGGCGTTTTCAATGGCCGAGACCTGCTGCGTGCGCGCGAAGGGGGTGAACGAGCGCCAGCGGCTCGAGCCGAGCTGGTCGATGAGGCGGCGGATCTCGGGCTGGAAGAGCACGATGAGCGCCAGCGCACCAAGTGAGAGAATATGGCTCAAAAGGAAGTAGATTCCGTTGAGCGAAAACGCGTCCGAGAGCATCAGCGCCAGCAGGAACAGCAGAATCACCTTGCCGACGCTTTCGACCTTCGACGTGCCGACGAGCTTCAAAAGCCAATAGATCGCATACGCCATCAGCGCGATATCAAGATAGTCTGAAATCCTGAGCGTGAGCACATAGCGCCACGCGCCTTCCAGGATGGGCATGACAAATTCCATAGGCACGCTCCCCTTAAGCAATAGATATTACTTATTTTAATATGAAACACTCCAAATTGCAACGGTAGAGCGATGAATTTTCTATGAAATCTCAGTTTTTTGCCTGACCTGCCGCGATCGCGCGCAGAGAGGAAAGAAACGTGTCAATCTCGCTTTCGCGATTAAAGGCGGAAACGCTCAGACGCACCGTTCCGTCGGGCAGTGTGCCCGCGGTTTTGTGCGCGAACGGCGCACAGTGCAGCCCTGCGCGCAGCGCGATGCCGCGCGCGGCAAGCGCTTCGGCAACTGCTTCGGGTGAAAGACCGTCCACCGTGAACGACAGTACCCCTGCCTGCAAGCTTGCCTCCGGCGAGAGGTATCCATGCACGTTTGGAATTTTACTTAGCTCCTCCCCTGCCCGCCGGATGAGTGCGCGGCTGTGGAGAAGAATCCGTTCCTGTCTCTGCGCGCACACGAAAGCGATGCCTGCCTCCAGCCCCGCGATGCCGGGAACATTGTGCGTTCCAGCCTCCAGTCGGTCGGGTAGAAAGTCCGGCATGCTCTGGCGCAGCGATTCGCTGCCCGTGCCGCCCTCGATGAGCGGGAGCGCGTCGTTGCCGCAGAGCAGCAGCCCCGTCCCCTGCGGGCCGTAGAGCCCCTTGTGCCCGGGCATGGCGACAAACGCGGGCGCGAGCGCGGAAAAGTCGAGCGGCAGCGAGCCTGCGGACTGCGACGCGTCAATGATGAGCGGCACATTCGCGCCGCGGCAGAGCTGCGCGATGCGCTCGATCGGCAAAATAGCGCCGAAGACGTTGGACACATGTGTGCAGATGACGGCGTCCGGCTCGTGTTCGAGCGCGCGCTCGAAGGCCGCAAGCGTCTCCTGCGGCGAAAAAAGCGGCGCGGCGGCGACGATGACCTCCGCGCCCAGCGCGTGCAGCGGCCGCGTGACGGCGTTGTGCTCATAGCCCGAGACGACGACCCGTCCGCCCGGGCGGACAAGGCTCTTGATGGCGATGTTCAGTCCGTGCGTCGCGTTCATCGTGAAGACGACCTGCTCGCTCGACGGCACGGAGAAAAGCTCCGCCGCCGCGCTGCGGCAGCGAAACAGCAGCTCGTCGGCCTGCTGCGCCGCGGTGTAGCCGCCGCGCCCGGGCGAGCTCATCGTGCGCATCGCCTGCACGACGGCCCGCTGCACCGCAGCGGGCTTCTGAAACGTCGTGGCGGCGCTGTCGAGATAGATCATAGCGCCACCTCTTGCATGCCATCGCTCGAGACGAGCAGAACCTTGACCGGCAGCACGCCGCCTGCGCGGCAGGCCTGCATGGCGCGCGCCGCGTGGCGGCGCGGAATTTCCAGCGTATAGCCGCAGCCGCGCTCGGTGGTCGCAGCGCCAGCGCGGCGGATTTTAGAAGCGATGCCCGCGTCGCTCAAAAGCCGCGCCATGCGCTGGGCATGGGTGACCGAGCGTGCGGCAAAGAGATAATAGTCCATACCGATTCCCCCTCACCGCATGATATGCA
>CAVFND010000011.1:0-15166 GCA_963623615.1 Oscillibacter sp. ER4
TGCCGTTATACAGCACGGAGTAGAACACGGAGGAGGTCATGGTAATGCCCATGAATTCCTCGGGCATGTACTGCGCGTAGACCGTCACGCCGGAGATGAAGTGGATGACAAAGCGGCCGAGACAGCCGACGAAGGCTGCGAGCGGGAGCTTGGAATAGTCGTTGCCCTTTACGCGGAAAAGGCCCGCGAGGCCGACCGCGCCGTAGGCGATCGAGTAGTCGAAGATGATCGATGCCCAGCTTACGGCAAAGCCCTCGGCAAAGAAATACTTGAGCGTGCCGAACGCGACGCCCGCGAGGATGCCCCAGGGCGCGCCGTAGCGCACGGCAAAGAGGATGAGCGGGATCATCACAAGGTTGATCGAGCCGCCGAAGCCGCCGAACGACAGGCCAATGGGAATTTTGATGTAGCTCAGCACAAGGGCGAGCGCGATGCAGATGCCGCCTTCGGCCAGGCGGCGGGTGGTGGAATGGGTGGACGTGTTGCTCATAAGGGATTCCTCCTAAAAATATGATCCCTGTCCGCGCCGCGGCGCAAAAAAGCACCGCGGCGTCGACGTCACGGTGCAAAGTTCAGGCAAGATACTCTTTGCATTCCTACGCCGGCATTACCCGGATCAGGTCTGAGGGACAGCGACGGCGATACGCCGCATC
This sequence comes from Oscillibacter sp. ER4, assembly GCA_963623615.1. GTDB lineage: Bacteria > Bacillota > Clostridia > Oscillospirales > Oscillospiraceae > Hominicoprocola. Next base: position 654 of record CAVFND010000011.1, read on the forward strand.
ACAGCCGACTTGCGCCAGCGCCCCTTGCAGGTACGGCGACATCTTAGCCCATCGGACAAATTTTGTCAAGGATTTGCGGCAAAAAGCGTGATTCCGAAAATAGAATATCGGAATTCAGAATTTGTGTTGCTTCTTTATTGTGCTTGTGCTACAATAAAATTAGTTAGGCAACCAAAATAATTGTGATATTTGTGATTTTCTTGCGAACAGGAGATCTGAAATGGCTGCATTCGTTGTCAACGGTACACCGGTCACGGTGGAGAAAAATCAAAAACTCATCCGCTATCTTCGCGACGAGCTGCATCTGACAAGTGTGAAAGACGGGTGCAGCGAGGGCGCGTGCGGCACATGTCATGTCCTCATCGACGGCAAGCCGACGAAGGCCTGCATCCCGCAGACAGACAAGCTGGAGGGGAAACATATCGTCACGGTCGAGGGCCTTTCCGACTTTGAAAAGGAGGCCTTCACCTACGCCTTCGGCGAGGCTGGAGCCGTGCAGTGCGGCTTCTGCATCCCGGGCATGGTCATCTCGACCAAGGGACTCATCGATCAGAACCCCGACCCCACGCGCGAGGAAGCGGCCTTTGCCATCCGCAACAATATCTGCCGCTGCACGGGCTATGTCAAGATCATCGACGGCATCCTGCTTGCGGCGAAAATTTTACGCGAGGGGAAGATCCCCGAAAAGAAGGAAGACTTTCAGGTCGGCTCGCGCGTGCACCGCATCGATGTCGCCGAAAAGGTGCAGGGCTACGGCAAGTACCCCGATGACGTCTATGTCGAGGGCATGTGCTACGGCGGCGCGGTGCGCAGCCAGTACCCGCGCGCCCGCGTGCTCTATATCCGCACGAAGGAAGCAGAAGAGCTCCCCGGCGTCGTCTGCGTGCTGACGGCGAAGAATATCCCGGGCCAGCAGAACGTCGGCCACATCCAAAAGGACCAGCCGACGCTCGTCGGCGAGGGGGAGATTACGCAGTACCTCGGCGACGCGGTGGCGCTTGTCTGTGCGCGTGATCAGGAAACGCTCGAAAAGGCGAAAAAGCTCGTGCGCGTCGTTTACGAAGAGCTCCCAGCGGTCTACGGGCCCGAGGAGGCGTCCGCTCCCGGCGCGCCAGAGGTCATCATGGGCAACCGCGGCAATTTGCAGGCGCACCGCCACGTCACGCGCGGCAACGCCGAAGAGGCCATCAAAAATTCCAAATACGTCCTGCACGAAAAGTTTGAGACCCCATGGACGGAGCACGCCTTTTTGGAGCCTGAGTGCTGTGTGGCGCTCCCGCTTGAAAACGGCGGCGTGAAGCTGCTGACGACTGACCAGAGCGCGCACACCACCCAGCACGAGTGCTCGGCAATGCTCGGCGTCAACTTTGCGCATTGTCAGGTCGAAAATATGCTCGTCGGCGGCGGCTTTGGCGGAAAAGAGGACATGTCCGTGCAGCACCACGCGGCGCTGATCGCGTACATCGCGCGCGTGCCGGTCAAGGTAAAGCTGACGCGGCAGGAATCGCTGCTCGTCCATCCCAAGCGCCATCCGATGTGGATGGACTTCACGATGGGCTGCGACGAAAACGGCATCATCCAGGGCGTGAAGGCAAGCGTCGTGTCCGACACGGGCGGCTTCGCTTCGCTCGGCGGCCCCGTGCTCGAGCGCGCGTGCACGCATGCCGCAGGCCCGTACCATTATGAAAACTTTGAGATCGAGGGCCATGCTTACTATACGAATAATCCGCCCGCGGGCGCGTTCCGCGGTTTCGGCGTGACGCAGACCTGCTTTGCGACCGAAACGCTCCTGAACGAGATGGCCGACCTTGTCGGAATCTCCCCGTGGGAGATCCGCTACCGCAACGCCATCCGTCCGGGTGAGGTATTGCCGAACGGACAGATCGTCGGCCCTGAGACGGGCCTTGTCGAAACGCTCGAGGCCATCAAGCCCTACTACGACGAAGCCGTCAAAAACGGCGAACCGGTCGGCCTTGCCTGCGCGATGAAGAATGCGGGCGTCGGCGTCGGCCTTCCCGACTACGGGCGCTGCAAGCTCGTCATCGGCGAGGATGGCAAGGTCCATATCCGCGCGGGCGCGTCCTGCATCGGTCAGGGCCTCGGCACGGTACTGGTGCAGATCGTCGTGACGAACGCAAAGCTCGCACGCGACCAGGTCGTCTACGACGGCAACAGCACGCTCATGACGCCAGACAGCGGCGATACCTCCGGTTCGCGCCAGACGCTCGTGACCGGCGAGGCCTGCCGCCGTGCATGCCTGCTGCTGCGCGACGCGATGGAGTACCGCTCGCTGAGCGATCTAAAGGGGCAGGAGTTTTACGGCGAGTACTACGCCAAGACGAACCCGCTCGGCGCGGACGTGCCGAACCCCGTCAGCCACGTCGCCTACGGCTACGCGACGCAGATGTGCATCGTCGATAAGGAAACGGGCAAAATTAAGAAGATGGTCGCCGCGCACGACGTCGGCAAGGCCATCAACCCGCTGTCCTGCGAGGGGCAGATCGAGGGCGGCGTCGTCATGAGCATGGGCTACGCCCTGACGGAGCAGTACCCGCTCGACCACGGCAAGCCCATGGCAAAATACGGCACGCTCGGCCTGTTCCGCTCGCATCAGATCCCGGAGATCAAGGCCATCGTCATCGACAAGCCGGGATTAAACCTCGCCAACGGCGCCATCGGCATCGGCGAGATCACGTCCATCCCCACGGCGCCGGCCATCGCGCAGGCCTATTACCGCTACGACGGCGAGCGCCGCCGCAGCCTGCCGCTCGCCCATACGCCGTATAAAAAGTAAGAAATTCAGGAGAGAGCTATGAAACGAGTTCTCATCATCTATACCGGCGGCACCATCGGCATGACGCGCACGGAAAATGGCTACGCGCCGCGCGCGGGCTACTTCCGCGCCGCGCTCGACGACATTCCCGACCTCCGCGCACCGGAGATGCCGGAGTGGACGTTCTACGAGCTCTCGCCGTTGCTGGATTCGTCCAACATGACCGTGCGCGAGTGGAACTGTATTGCGGACGTGATCGCGCGAAGCTACGACGATTACGACGGCTTTGTCGTCCTGCACGGCGCGGACACGATGGCCTATACGGCCTCGGCACTGTCGTTCATGCTCGGCGGGCTCGATAAGCCCGTGGTGCTCACGGGCTCACAGATCCCGCTGTGCGAAATTCGCAGCGACGGGCGCGATAACCTCATCACCGCGCTGCTGATCGCGTGGGAGGGCATCGTGCGCGAGGTGTGCCTGTACTTTGGCGGAAAGCTGCTGCGCGGCAACCGCGCGACAAAATACTCTGCCGATGGGCTGATTGCTTTCATTTCGCCCAATTACCCCAGCCTCGCCGAGGCGGGTATTTCCATCAAATATAACGAAGCCGCCCTCCTGCCGCGGCAGGAAGGCGGGCTCAGGCTCCAGACGCTTGACAACATCCCCATCGGCGTCATCAAGGTATTCCCGGGTATTCAGTTTTCGCTGTTCGAGGCCATCATGACCGAGAAGCTCCGCGGCATCGTCATTGAGACGTTCGGCGCGGGCAATATCCCAGGCGGCGGGGACGCGCTGCTGCCCATCATCCGCAAGGCGTTCCAGAACGGCACGGTGCTCACGGTCTGCTCGCAGTGCCCGCAGGGCGCGGTGGCGCTCGGCACCTACGAAACGTCCAGCGCGCTCAAAAAAGCGGGCGCGGTCAGCGGACTCGACATGACGACCGAGGCCGCCGTCGCCAAGCTCTACTATCTTTTCTCCTGCGGCTACGACAAGGAGACGATCAAGCGGGCGATGGAGGAAGACCTCCGCGGCGAGATCAGCGTTCCCTGAGCGCTTCGAGCGCTTCTCTCGTGTCGACGTCGCGAAGCTCCGTCTCCGGCGCTTCAAAGAGCAGCAGATCATCTGAGTGTCTTTTGATGACCGCGCTGCCGCCGACATCGCCCTCAAGCGACAAAAGCTCGGGGAAGAAGCGGGCAGGGAAGATGCAGGGATTGCCCCGCACGCCGTTGTGCCCCAGTCCGACAATGTTTTCACTGTGGGCGCAGAAAAATTCCAGCTCCTGTGCGACGGTCTCTTTCTTCAAAAGCGGCTGGTCGGCCACCATGAAGCAGAGCGCGTCACACTCTGACAGTGCCGCCGTGCCGAGACGGATCGTCTCGCTCTGGCCGCGCTCGGGATGCGCATTTCGCAGCGTTGCAAAGCCAAACTTTTTCGCGGCCTCTTCCACGTTTTCGTGCTGCGTCACGACCAGCACGCGGGAAAAGCTCTCCCGCGGGATCGCATCGAGCGCATGCTCGATGAGCGGTTTCCCGTTCACCATCGCGGCGAGCTTATTTTCGCCAAAGCGCGCGGCATTGCCCGCCGCCATGACAACGCATCCTATTTTTAACGTGTTATCCATCTAAAATCACCAGTCATTCGTTTCTTTTTCACCACTCGGCAGAAAAAGCGGACAAAATGGTACATCCGCGATCATTTGTATTATATCACGCATGCGGCACTGTACACGCTGTGTGAAATGTGCTAAAATAATGGCAAAAGAGTTGCAAATTTCGAGCAAAACTGACAAAGCAAGTGCTCGGAACAGGAGGTAGACAGATGAGCAAGGTAGGAAAAAGCGAGATCCGCGTCGATGCGTACGACAAGATCACCGGACGCACGAAGTACTATGAAGACCGGATGCCGGCCGGTGCGCTCTATGTGCGCATCAAGCATTCCACCATCGCGCACGGATTTGTCAAATCGGTCGACAAGTCCGCGGCGGAGGCCATCCCCGGCGTTGTGAAGGTGCTGACCTGTTTCGACGTGCCGGAGCACTGCTTCCCAACGGCGGGCCATCCCTGGTCGATGGACCCGGGACATCAGGATGTGGCCGACCGCAACCTTTTGAATCGCCACGTGCGCTACTACGGCGATGATGTCGCGGTCGTCATCGCAGAGGACGAGGTCTCGGCCATGCAGGGCGTGCGCGCGCTGAAGGTCGAATACGAGGAGCTCCCGTTCGTGCTCGACGTGCAGAAGGCCATGGAGCCTGACGCGCCGCTCCTCCACGAGAATTTCCCAGGGAATATCCTAAAGCACACCGACATCCGCAAGGGCAACTATCAGGAGGCCATCAAAGAACCCGGCCTCATCAAGGTCGAGGGCTGGTACAACACCCCCACCGTGCAGCACAGCCACATCGAAAACCACGGCTGCTACGCTTACGAGGAAAACGGCCGCATCGTCGTCGTGTCCTCCACGCAGATCCCGCACATCATCCGTCGCATCGTCGGTCAGGCGCTGGGGCGTCCGTGGGCGGATATCCGCATCATCAAGCCCTACATCGGCGGCGGATTCGGCAACAAGCAGGATGCGCTCTATGAGCCGCTGTGCGCGTGGTGCTCCACGCAGGTCGGCGGCAAGCTCGTGCGCATCGACTGCGCGCGCGAGGAGACGTTCGTCAGTAACCGCGTGCGCCACGCCATCCGCTTCCATATCGTGACATGGCTCCATAAGGACGGCTCGATAGCCGCGCGCAAGGTCGAATGTTTCTCCAACCAGGGCGCTTACGCCTCGCACGGACACTCGATCGTCGCCAAGGCCATGGGCTCGTTCCCACAGATCTATCCCTGCGACAATTTTGAGGGCGACGCATGGACGGTGTACACCAACCGCCCCGTCGCGGGTGCGATGCGCGGCTATGGCATGCCGCAGGCGTCGTTCGCGGACGACGCGAACATCGACGAGTGCGCCAAGGCCGTCGGCATGGAGCCGCTCGAGTACCGCATGAAGTACATCATGCCCAAGGGCTTCCACGACGGGTTCTCGGGCAACACGAACTACTACGATTCCTTCCGTGAATGCCTGGAAAAAGGGAAGGAGTACATCGAATACGACAAAAAGCGCGAGGAGTACGCCAAGGATACCGGCTCCATCCGCCGCGGCATCGGCGTCGCGGCCTTCTGGTACAACACGGCGGTGTATCCCATCTCGCTCGAAACCTCCTCGAACCGTATGCTTTTGAACCTTGACGGCACGGTCACGATGCAGTGCGGCGAGACGGAGATCGGTCAGGGCGCGGACACGGCCTACGCACAGATGACGGCTGAGGCCGTCGGCCTCAAGAGCTATCACAACGTGCGCATCGTCTCGTGTCAGGATACGGACATCACGCCCACGGGCCTCGGCGCCTACGCGAGCCGCCAGACCTACGTGGCGGGCTTCTCCATCCGCCAGACGGCGACGCTCCTGCGGCAGAAGATTCTTCAGTATGCAACGAAGCTCACCCGTCAGGCTGTCGACAACATGGATATCGTCGACGGCAACATCGTCCGCAAGAACGACGGCATGGTGCTCATGTCGCTCAAGGAGCTCGCGATGACCGCACAGTACAACGCCGCGGATTCTGAGCACATCACCGCCGAGTCGACCTTCACCATCCGCAACAACGCCTATTCGTTCGGCTGCACCTTTGCCGACGTCGAGGTCGATATCCCGATGTGCAAGGTGACGCTCAAAAAGATCATCAACGTCCACGACTGCGGCAAGCTCATCAACCCCGCGCTTGCCGAGGCGCAGGTCCACGGCGGCATGTCCATGGCCATCGGATTTGGGCTGAGCGAGCAGCTGCTCTTTGACGAGAAGACGGGCCGCCCCCTCAACAATAATCTTCTCGACTACAAGCTCTCGACGTTCATGGACCACCCGCACTTAGAGGCGCAGTTCATCGAAAATCCCGAGCCGACGTCGCCGTTCGGCACGAAGGCGCTCGGCGAACCGCCCGCGTGCTCGGGCGCGCCCGCCATCCGCAACGCCATCTACAACGCCACCGGCGTCGCCATCGACACCGTTCCCATCACCCCGCACGTTTTATATGCCGAATTCAGCAAGGCGGGGCTCATCCACGACAGCTGGAAGGAGGAGAAGTGAGCCATGTATGACATGAAAGCACTCTATGAGGCGGAAAGCATCGAAAACGCCGTCGCCCTCCGCTTGGAGCATCCCGAGGCACAGATCATCGCCGGCGGCAGCGACGTGCTCGTGCAGATGCGCGAGGGCAAGCGTGCCGGAAAAGAGCTCATCTCGATCTACGGCCTTGACGAGCTGCGCGGCGTGAGCATCGACGAGGATGAGAACATCCGCATCGGCTCGCTCTCGAGCTTCTCGCACATCACGCGCGACTCCATCATCCAGAAGTACATCAATGTTCTCGGCGAGGCGGTCGATATGGTCGGCGGCCCGCAGATCCGAAACATCGGCACCATCGGCGGCAACACCTGCAACGGCGTGACGAGCGCGGACTCCGCCTCCACGCTGCACGCGTGGGAAGCCATCGTGGAGCTGACAGGGAAGGACGGTATTCGCCGCCTGCCCATCAAGGACTTTTACATCAAGGCTGGTCAGGTCGACATCCGTGTGGAGGAGGGCGAAATTCAGACCGCTATCCTGATCCCGAAGGCGAGCTATGAAAACTGCTACGGCTACTACATCAAATACGCCATGCGAAACGCGATGGACATTGCGACGCTCGGGTGCAGCGTGAATGTGCGCCTGTCGCCCGATAAGCAGACTGTCGAGCGCGCCCGCATCGCCTACGGCGTCGCCGGTCCCGTGCCGATGCGCTGTCCAAGCGCGGAAGCAGCTGCCAAGGATAAGCCCTTGACGCTTGAGACGGCGGAAGAGTTTTCGCTCGCCGTGCTCAACGATATCCACGCGCGCGACAGCTGGCGCGCCTCCAAGGCGTTCCGCGAGCATATCGCGGTCGAAATGGCCAAGCGCTGCCTGATCGAGTCCATCAAACGGGCGGGAGGTGTCATCAAATGAGCCAGTACAAGCTGGTGCGATTCAACTTAAACGGCAAGGACGTTGAAAAGATGGTCGACGTGCGCGCGTCGCTGACCGACATGCTGCGAAACGACTACCACATGACCTCCGTGAAGAAGGGCTGCGAGGTCGGCGAGTGCGGCGCCTGCAACGTCATCATCGACGGCGAGGCCTACAACTCGTGCATCTACCTTGCTGTCTGGGCGGATGGCAAGCATATCCGCACGCTCGAAAGCCTGCTCGGCCCGAACGGCGAGCTGAGCGACATCCAGCAGGCATTTATCGAGGAGACCGCCGTCCAGTGCGGCTTCTGCACGCCGGGCTTTGTGATGACCGCGGTCGAGATTCTGGAGACGAACCGCCTCTACACCGACGACGAGCTCAGAAAGCTCCTCTCCGGACACCTGTGCCGCTGCACGGGCTATGAAAATATCCTGCGCGCGGTGAAAAAGACGATGTACCGCCGACTCGGCCTGCCGCTTCCGGAATAAGGCCGCGCCTTTACGGAATCGAAACAGGAAAAAATATTGTCTTCTTACGAAATTGGTGCTATAATTCAAATAGCATCAATTTTGTTTCAAGGCGCGAAAAAGGAGGAATCATTATGGTCATTACGGTTGGCAGACAATACGGCAGCGGCGGACGCGAGATCGGCACGATGCTTGCCAAGCAGCTTGGCATCGCCTATTACGACGACCTGCTGCTCAAGGAGGCGGCAGAGGAGAGCGGACTTTGCGAAGAGCTGTTCCGTTCCTTTGACGAACGCCCGAAGAGCTTTCTCTATTCCATCGCGATGGACCCCTATTCCTTCTCGATGAATCACGTGACGCCCAAGGGCTCTATCGAACAGCAGGTATACCTGGCGACCTACGACACGATCAAAAAGCTCGCCGACAAGGGCCCCTGCGTTCTGATCGGCCGCTGCGCGGACTACGCGCTCAAGGACCGCGACGACGTCATCAACCTCTTCATCACGGCACCGCTTGAAAACCGCATCAAGCGCGTTGCCGCCCGCAACGACATCAGCGAAAACGAGGCGAAGGACCGTATCAAGAAGACGGATAAGTCCCGCGCGTCTTACTACAACTACTATTCCGCCAAGGACTGGGGCGACGCCAAGAGCTATGACCTCTGCATTGATTCGAGCCTGCTCGGCATCGAGGGCACGGTCGAGCTTTTGAAGGACCTCATTCGCATCAAGGGCCTCAAGTAAAAAGAAAACCTGAAAAAGCAGCCGCGTATGCGGCTGCTTTTTTCTGCTTTTGCGGCGGTTCAACTTGACGAAAAAGGGAAAGGCGAATTTGTGAAAAAAGTTTACGCTTTCCCTCTATGCAAAAGAGCAAAAATACGCTAAAATAGTAGCTGTGAAAATTTGAACTGAATCCTGAAAGGGGAGACGATCCGCATGGCTCAATTAAAATATAAGCGCGTGCTGCTCAAGATCAGCGGCGAGGCGCTGGCGGGCGACAAGCACTTCGGCTTCGACTTCAACGTTGTTTCCAAGGTGTGCGATGTCATCAAGCGCTGCAACGAGATGGGCGTTCAGATGGGTGTCGTCATTGGCGGCGGCAACTTCTGGCGCGGCGTGAAAAACGGCGAGGGCTACATCGAGCGTACCCGCGCCGACCACATGGGTATGCTCGCCACGGCGATGAACTGCATGGCGGTCGCCGATGTGCTCGAGCAGAAGGGCGTCGATGTGCGTGTGCAGACGGCGCTGGAAATTAAAGAGGTCGCCGAGCCCTACATCCGCGCCCGCGCGATCCGGCACCTCGAAAAGGGCCGCGTGGTGCTCTTCGGCTGCGGCATCGGCTCTCCGTTCTTCTCGACCGATACGGCGGCAGTGCTGCGTGCGGCAGAGATCAATGCCGACGTCATCCTGCTCGCCAAGAACATCGACGGCGTCTACAACGCCGACCCCGCGAAGGACGCAAACGCGATCAAGTACGACGCCATCACCTATGAGGAGGTCTTGGCCCAGCACCTTGCGGTCATGGACTCCACGGCCACGTCCCTTTCGATGGACAACCACATCCCCGTGCTCGTCTTCGCGCTCAAGGACCCGGAGAACATCATCCGCGCGGTCGAGGGTGAGAAGATCGGCACCATCGTCGGCGAAAACTGAGCGACCCCGCGCTTGCGGTTTTACGATAAAAATTTTTGAGGAGGTATCCCCATGAATAAAGAAGATTACAAGGTTTATTCCGACAAAATGAGAAAGAGCATCGACGCGGTGAACGCGGACTTTGCCTCTGTGCGCGCAGGCCGCGCCAACGCCTCTGTGCTCGACCGCATCAACGTCGACTACTACGGCTCTCCCACGCCCATCCAGCAGATCGCGGCCATCGCTTCTCCCGACCCACGCCAGCTCGTCATCACCCCGTGGGACGGCACGGCGCTCAAGCCCATCGAGCGCGCCATTCAGGAGTCTGACCTTGGTATTAACCCGCAGAATGACGGCAAGTCCATCCGCCTGAACTTCCCGCAGCTCACGGAGGAGCGCCGTAAGGAGCTCGTCAAGCAGATCCATAAGTATTCCGAGACCGGCAAGGTCGCCATCCGCAACATCCGCCGCGACGCGATGGAGGCCTTCAAGAAAAAGCAGAAGGCCAGCGAGATCACCGAGGATGACCTGAAGGTTGCCGAAAAGGACCTGCAGAAGCTGACCGACGACATGTGCAAAGAAATTGACGTCCTTCTCGAGAAGAAAGAGAAGGAGCTCATGGCAGTCTGATATGGGGCTCTTTTCCAAAGAGAACAAGGCAGGGCAGGTTGATTTGAACAACCTGCCTTGTCATGTTGCCGTCATTATGGACGGCAACGGCCGCTGGGCGCAAAAGCGCGGCCTCCCGCGCTCGGCAGGTCACAAGGCAGGGGCGGAGACGTTTCGAAAGCTTGGCACCTACTGCAAAAATTTAGGCATCGACTATCTGACGGTCTACGCCTTTTCGACCGAAAACTGGAAGCGCCCGAAGGACGAGGTCGACGGCATCATGCGCTTACTCGAGCAGTACCTGCACGAGTGCATCGACACGATGGAAAAGGATGGCAACCGCCTGCGCTTTTTAGGCGATTTGAGCGTCCTGACGCCGGAGCTCCGGTCGCTCATCGACGAGACGAACGAAATTTCGTCCCGCATTACGGGCTTTCAAGCCAACGTCTGCCTCAACTACGGCGGACGCGATGAAATTCTGCACGCCGCCCGCGCGTTCGCGCGCGACTGCGCGGCAGGGAAGCAGGGCGCGGACGCATTGAACGAGGAGGGCTTTTCGCGCTACCTCTACTCAAACGGCCTGCCTGATCCCGACCTTCTCATCCGCCCGGGCGGGGAGAAGCGCATCAGCAATTACCTTTTGTGGCAGTGCGCGTACAGCGAGTTCTACTTCTGCGACACGCTCTGGCCCGACTTTACGGAGAAAGAATTTGACAAGGCGCTCATCGCGTATCAGCACCGCGAGCGCCGTTTCGGTGGTTTGAAACAGGAGAAACAGAAATGAAACAGAGATGGTTGGTCGTCATCGTTGGCCTGCCGGCGCTGCTCGCCGTGCTTCTGGCCTGTCCCGCGTGGGCGACGATGCTCGTCGTCTGCGGCATCGCAGGCATCGCGGCTTATGAGCTGCTGCATGTGGCGGGAACGAATGTCCCCTCAAACTTCTACTGGGGACTTGTCACGGCGGTCATTTTGCAGGAGATTTGGCTCTACAACGAAACGGTGAAGGGTGTCGGCGGCTCTCTGATTTCTTACGTGATGATCCTGCGCTGGCTGATCGTGATGATCGCGTTTTTCTTTGCGGTCGTCACATACGGCAAGGAAAAGCCCTTCACATTCCATGACGTGGCGGTGGCTATCGTCGGCAGCATCGTGTTTCCGGCGATGTACAGCTGTATCTTCCTGCTGCGCATGGACGGGGAGTTCGGCAAGGTCTATGTGCTCGCGCCGTTTTGCGTCGCTTTTGCGGGCGACGCGCTCTCGATGTACTTTGGCATGTGGTTCGGCAAGCGCAAGATGGCGCCGCACGTCAGCCCGCACAAGACCTGGGCGGGCGCCATCGGCGGCCCCATCGGCAGCGCGCTCGCGATGGCGCTGTTGGGCGTTGTCGGCAAGGCGTGGCTCGGCTATGCGCCGAACTACATCATGCTGATCCTCGTCGGCGTGGTGGCGAACATCTTCGGTCAGCTCGGTGACCTCTCGATGTCGCTCGTCAAACGCGAGGCCGGCATCAAGGATTACAGCCACCTCTTCCTGACGCACGGTGGCATGCTCGACCGCTTTGACTCCACGCTCTTCATCGCGCCGGTCGTATGGGCTGCGGTCTGTGGAGGTCTATTATGACAAGGAGTATCGCTTTACTCGGATCCACCGGCTCCATCGGCCGCCAGACGCTTGAGGTGGCGCGCGAGCTGGGGCTTTCCGTCGCCGCGCTGACGGCGAATAAGAGCGTTGATCTCATCGAACAGCAGGCGCGGGAATTTTGCCCGCGTCTTGCCGTGCTTTATGACGAAGATGCGGCAAATGAGCTTCACGCGCGGCTTTCCGACACAAAAACGCAAGTGCTCTCCGGCATGAAGGGCCTTCTGGCCGCGGCCACGGCGGACGACGCCGACACGGTCGTGACCGCCGTGATGGGCATGATCGGCCTCCAGCCGACGCTTGCCGCCATCCAGAAGAAAAAGCGCATCGCGCTTGCCAACAAGGAAACGCTCGTCTGCGCGGGCGAGCTCGTCGTGGACGCGGCGGAGCGCTGCGGTGCGGAGATCGTCCCCGTCGACAGCGAGCACAGCGCGATCTTCCAGTGCCTGCAGGGGTGCCGCGACCGCGGCGAGATCAATCGCCTGATTCTGACCTGCTCGGGCGGGCCGTTCTACGGTCTGAGCATGCGGGAGCTTGCGTCGAAGACGAAGGCCGACGCGCTCAAGCATCCGAACTGGACGATGGGCGCGAAGATCACCGTCGACTCCGCGACGCTGATGAACAAGGGCCTTGAGATCATCGAGGCCATGCGCCTTTACCGACTGCCGCTGCGTCAGGTCGACGCGGTCATCCATCGCCAGAGCATCGTGCACTCGCTCGTCGAGTTCCATGACGGGGCGATGCTCGCCCAGCTCGGCACGCCGGACATGAAGCTGCCCATCCGCTACGCGATGACGTATCCGAATCGGGCCATTTCGCCCGCAGAGCCGCTTGATCTGCTCAAATGCCCGCCGCTCACGTTTGCCGAGCCCGATGAAGAGGTCTTCCGCTGCCTCAAGATCGCCAAGCAGTGCGCCGCCGTCGGCAACGTCTACTGCGCGGCGATGAACGGCGCGAATGAAGAGGCCGTCGCGGCATTTCTGCGCGACGAGATCAGCATCTGCACGATCCCCGAGCTCATCGAAGCGGCACTTGACGAGGTGCAGACGGTATATCAGCCGCAGCTTTCGGATATTCTGGAAGCAGACCGCCGCGCACGCGAGGTCGTGCGCAAGCGTTTACATTGAACTTCTGATAGGAGAGACCATGGTTTATATTCTCATTGCAATCCTGATTTTCGGCGTGCTCATCGCCGTGCACGAGCTCGGCCACTTTTTGGCGGCCAAGGCCTGCGGTGTGCGCGTCAACGAATTTTCCATCGGCATGGGCCCGCAGCTCTTCCATAAGATGAAAGGGGACACCGAATATTCCCTGCGTCTCCTGCCCATTGGCGGTTACTGTGCCATGGAGGGAGAGGACGAGGACTCGGACGATGACCGCGCGCTCAACCGTCAGGTCTGGTGGAAGAAGTTCATCATCTTTGTCGCGGGCGCGTTCATGAACTTTCTGACGGGGCTCGTCATTGTCATCTGCCTGTACGCGGGCGCACAGGCGTTCTACACGACGGAGATCGTCGAGCTGAACCCCGATTTCCCGCAGCAGGGGGAGGACGGCCTGATGCCCGGCGACATGATCTACGCCATCAACGGCGAGCGCATCTATTTGAAGAGCGACGTGTCGCTCATCATGGGCCTCGGCGACACGGGTACGATCGACATGACCGTCCTGCGCGACGGTAAAAAGCTTGACCGCACGCTCACCAAGCAAGTCTATACCGACGAAAACGGCAAGGAGTACGAGGCCTACGGCTTCACCTACGGCGGCATCGTCGAGGCAACGCCGCTTATGCGCCTGCAATACAGCTGGTACCAGACGATGGACTATGTCCGCATCGTCCGCCTGAGCCTGCAAATGCTGCTCTCGGGCGCGGCGGGCGTGAACGATCTGAGCGGGCCGGTCGGCATCGTCTCGACCATCACGGAGGTCGGCAAGGAGACCGAGGCCACCGAGGGCTTCGGCGCGGCGCTTGAGAACATTCTCTTCTTCGCCGCGATGATCGCGGTAAACCTCGCCGTGATGAACCTGCTGCCGCTGCCCGCGCTCGACGGCGGACACGTGCTGTTTCTGCTCGTCAACGGCATCGCCGTGGCGCTGTTCAAAAAGGAAATTCCGTCCAAATATTTGAACGTCATCAACGGCATCGGCTTTGCGCTCTTAATGGCGCTGATGCTGTTCGTCACGTTCCACGACATTGTCAAGCTCCTATGAGGAGGATGATTCTATGAGCAAGCAAATTATCGCGGGCGGCGTCGCCATCGGCGGTGGTGCGCCGGTCACGATCCAGTCGATGTGCAACACGCACACCGAGGACACCAAGGCCACCATCGCGCAGATTCACGCGCTCGAAGAGGCAGGCTGCGAGAT
>CAVFND010000012.1:0-15085 GCA_963623615.1 Oscillibacter sp. ER4
CCTCTCAAATTACCCAAGCATATTTCAAAACAACAGAACGACAGAAAAGGATGGATTTACTTATGAAAAAGACTTCTCGTATTCTTGCCCTTCTGCTTAGCCTGGTCGCTGTTTTCTCCCTCTTCGGCTGCGGCAGCAAGGACTCCGGCGACGGCAGCAACGATGGCAGCGATGCTTCCACCGATGACGGCACCGTCTACACCATCTCCTGGGCACACTCCTCCTCCACCAACGACCGTCTCGCTCTCGCGACTGAGAAGATGGCGGCTGAGCTCGAAGAGGCTTCCAATGGCCGCCTGAAGATCGAGCACTATCCCGCTTCCCAGCTCGGTGCCGAGCGTGAGATCCTCGAGGGCGTTGCCCTTGGCACCATCGACTGCGGCATCATCTCCTCCGGCGTGGTTGCTGGCTTCAGCAACTCCGTTTATGTCACCAACATGCCTTACCTGATCGACGATCGTGAGATCGGCTGGAAGGTCTATGACGGCGAGTTCGGCCAGATGCTCGGTCAGAAGACCGAGGAAGAGGGCGGTTGGAAGTTCCTCGGCTGGTGCGATAACAGCCTGCGTATGTTCTCCAACACCAAGCACGAGATCCAGACTCCCGCTGACATGGTCGGCCTGAAGATCCGCACTCAGGAGAACGATATCCACATGGCGATCGTCAACAGCCTCGGTGCTTCCGCGACTCCCGTGGCTTTCTCCGAGCTGTACACCGCTCTCCAGCAGGGCACTGTCGACGGTCAGGAGAACGGTATCGCTCTGACCTACTCCATGGGCTTCAACGAGGTCGTCAAGTACCTCACCTACCTGCCCCACATCTATGACCCGTACATCGTCTGTATGAGCACCGCCAAGTGGAACAGCCTGCCCTCCGATCTCCAGGATCTGATGCAGGAGTACGCCACCAAGTACTGCCAGTATGAGCGCGAGTTCAACCAGCAGAACGACGATGAGTACCTGCAGAAGATGGTCGATGCCGGCCTGCAGGTCTACTATCCCACTGAGGAGCAGGCTCAGATGTTCGTCGATGCCACCTCCGGTGTTGAGGATCTGATCCGCGCCAAGGTCGGCGACGAGCTGGTCGATGCCTACAAGGAAGCTGTTGCCGCTGCCAAGGCAGAGTAACAACGACTTTTGACTGACCGGCGCTGCGGTCTGCCGGTTTTTCCGGCAGACCGCAGGCCATTTACAAAAACCTAAGGAGGTTCGACCTTTCGTGAAACGTATTCTTGACTTTTTCGATAACATTCCGGTCACCAAGTTCATTTCGTCCGTTTTCATTCTGGCGATGGCCGTCATCATGGTCATGAACGTGGTCCTGCGTTATTGCTTCCATTTCTCCTTCAACTGGAGCGATGAGATCATCCGCTACCTGTGCATCTACATGTCCTTCCTGGGCATGGCTGCAAGCTGGAAGTACGGCACGCACATCGGCGTGACGGTCTTCGTGGAAAAGATGTTCCCCGAAAAGAGCCGCAAGTACTTCCGTCTCCTCTCCGACATCGTGACGATCATCTTCCTCGCGCTTCTCACCTATTTCGGCTTTGTTCTCGTGGGTCGTATCGTTGCAAGCTCTCAGACTTCCCCCGCACTGCACCTTCCCATGTATCTGATCTATGGCACCGTGCCCGCAAGCGCGCTGCTCTCCATCATCCAGATGCTGCTGCAGATCTTCCGTCACAAGACCTACCTGCAGCCGCGCGAGTAAGTCTGCAAAACCGTGAATACAAGTATGAGGTGATATTTAAGTGGTTATTGCTACGTTATTTATTTCGCTGGCAGTGCTCATCGTGATCGGTGCGCCGATCGCGGTCTGCATCGGCTTTGCCCCCATCGCGGCGCTTGTTGCCGACGGTCAGGCATCCCAGCTGTTCGTTGCCGCGCAGAGAATGGTCACTGCGCTCGACTCCACCGTTCTGGTGGCTATCCCCCTGTTCGTTCTTGCCGGTGTTATCATGGGCAAGGGCGGTATCTCCAAGCAGATCGTCAACCTGTGCTATGAGCTCTTCGGCTGGATGCCCGGCTCCCTCGGCGTGGTTACGGTCATCGCCTGTATGTTCTTCGCTGCGATCTCCGGTTCCGCACCGGCGACCGTTGCCGCAATCGGCGGCATTATGATTCCCCAGATGATCGACGACGGCTATCCTGCGGGCTTCTCCGCAGCGCTGGCGGCCTCGGCTGGTATCATCGGCTGCATCATTCCCCCCAGCATCCCCTTCGTTAACTACGCTCTGATCACCGGCGAGTCGGTCAGCGACCTGTTTGCCGCCGGTGTTGTTCCCGGCATCCTGATGGGCATTGTCCTCTGCGTCTGGACGATTATTCTGGCCAATAAGTATGGCTGGGGCACCCGCAAGAAAGGCGTCAGTCTGAGCGGTGTGTGGAAGGCTTTCCGCAGCGCTATCTACGCGATCTTAATGCCCGTCATCATCCTCGGCGGTATCTACTCCGGCCTCTTCACCCCGACCGAGTCTGCCGCTGTCGCGGCGGTGTACGGAGCGATCGTGTCCCTGTTCATCTATCGCGGCATCAAGATCCGTGATATGATGGATCTTGGCTTTGAAGCGGTCCGTACTTCCTGCATGATCATGTTCATCTGCGCGACGGCCAACATCTTCAGCTTCGTCGTCACGCGCCAGCAGGTGCCTGCCAAGCTCTCTTCCCTGATCCTCGGCGTCACGGATAACTGGGTCGTGATCCTGCTCATCATCAACGTGATTCTGCTGATCAACGGCTGCTTCATGGAGACCACGGCTTCCACCTACATCTACACCCCGATCCTCTTCCCGCTCATCAGCGCTCTTGGCTACAATCCCATCCAGTTCGGTGTTGTCATGGTCATGAACCTGACGCTCGGCCTCATCACCCCGCCGCTTGGCATCAACCTCTTCGTGGCGCAGGGCGTCGACCGGCGTGTTACATTCGGTGAGCAAGTTAAGAGGGTCATGCCGATGTTCGCTATTTTGGTTGTTGTACTGATGTTGGTCACCTATATTCCCGCATTGTCTTTGTGCCTGATCGGCGGCAACTAAGCCCGCAAAACGCAGTTTCAAAATTTATTTAAGATAGAAGGAAACACTCATGAAAGACTTCAGTTTTAAAATTCCTCAGGAAATCATCTTCGGCAAGGGCTCTCTTTCCCGTCTGCCCGAAGTGCTGAAGGCGGCCAACTGCAAGAAAGTCCTTCTCGTCAGCGACCACGGCCTTGAGTCCGTCGGCGTTGTCGCCAAGGTCGAAAAGATCATCACCGAAGCGGGCCTCGGCTACGCCCAGTTCCTGGATCTGCAGCCCAACCCCACCATCGACAACGTGAACGCTGCCCTCGAAGTTTACAAGAGCAGCGGCGCTGAGAGCATCATCGCCCTCGGCGGCGGCGGCCCGATGGACGTCGCCAAGTCCGTTGGCTTGCTCGCCACCTACGGCGGCAAGGTCACCGACTACGCCGGCTTCGGCAAGGTACCCGGTCCGGTCGTCCCGATGATCGCGATCCCCACCACCGCCGGTACCGGCAGCGAAGTGACCGCCTCCTCCGTCATCACCGACTCTGAGACCCACTTCAAGATGGCTGTCATCAGCTACTACCTGATCCCCGGCTACGCCCTGCTCGATCCCGAGCTTATCATGACCGTTCCCGCCAAGATTGCGGCGGCCTGCGGCGTTGATGCTTTCGTCCACGCCGAGGAAGCCTACGTCTCCAAGATGGCGAACCCCTTCACCGATGCCATGGCTGAAAAGGCAATGGAGCTCATCGGCGGCAACATCCGTCAGTTTGTCGCTTCCCGCGACAACGAAGAAGCTGCCTGCAACATGATGCTCGGCTCCACGCTCGCCGGTATCGCGTTTGCCTGGGCCAAGCTCGGCGACGTTCACGCCATGAGCCACCCCGTCAGCGGTTTCTTCGGCGTCGCGCACGGCGTTGCCAACGCGATCCTGCTGCCCACCATCGTTGAGTTCAACGCCCTGGCGGACAACGGCCGTTACCGCAAGATCTACAACTACATCACCAACGGCAAGAAGGCCGACGATTCCTTCGTTCCCCAGATGCTGGTCGACGAGCTCAGAAAGCTCAACGCCGAGCTGGGTATCCCCGCGAAGCTCTCCGATGTTGGCGTGACCGAGGACAAGATCCCCGCGATGGTCGCCGATACCATGAAGAGCGGCAACGTTCTGGTCAACCCGCGCCAGACCACGCCGAAGGATGTCGAAGCGCTGTATCGCAGCCTTCTGTAAAAAGCAACATCTCAGCATTGCAGTCTCTCGCAAGGAGACTGCAATGCTAAGCCCTAAAAGTCTGACCATCAGACATCACACCACCTGATTTTTCATACGATCACATTTTTCCCCTCTCAAATTTTTCATACGGTTTCTTAATTTTCACAAATCACATTTCACAAATCAGTTCCCAAATCCGTTTTCAGCCGTCCGTCCGGCGACCAGGCTGGGGGAGACGAGCAAATAATATTGATTCAAAAGGAGCAAAAGAATCATGGAAGCGAAAGAATATTTAGAGCAGCTTGTAGCGAATGCGCGTGTGGCGCAGGCCGAATTCGAGACCTATCCGCAGGAAAAGGTGGACGCCGCGTGCCGCGCCGTGTGCAAGGCTGTGTACGATAACGCCGAGATGCTGGCTCACATGGCCGTGGACGAGACCCGCATGGGCCGCTACGACAGCAAGATCGCCAAGTGCCGCAACAAGTCCAAGACCGTTTGGCTTGGCATGAAGGGCAAGAAGAGCCGCGGCATCATCGACTGGGATGAGGACACCCAGATCGCCAAGGTCGCAAAGCCCATTGGAGTCATCGGTTCTGTCACCCCGACCACGAACCCGGTCATCACCGTCATGCACAACTCCGCCTGCGCGATGAAGTGCGGCAACGCCATCATCATCTGCCCGCATCCCCGCGCCAAGGGTGTCGGCGTCAAGACCGTTGAGCTGATGAACGCTGAGCTCGAAAAGCTCGGCATGCCCAAGAACCTGATCCAGATCATCCCCGAGCCCACCATGCAGCTCTCCGCCGGCCTGATGAGCGCTGTGGACCTGTGCATCTGCACCGGCGGCCCGAGCATGGTCAAGGCTGCCTACTCCAGCGGCAAGCCGGCCATCGGCGTCGGCCAGGGCAATGTTCAGGTCATGATCGACCGCGACGTCGACCTGAAGGAAGTGGTCGAGATGGTCATCACCGGCCGCACCTTCGATAACGGCGTTCTGTGCACCTGCGAGCAGAACATGATCGTCCCCAAGGAAAAGCGCGCTGAGGCCATCGAGTATGCCAAGGAAGCCGGCGCTTACGTCATCGACGACGAGAAGGATGCCGAGATCCTGCGCGAGACCATGTTCCCCAACGGCGCGCTGAACAAGAACATCGTCGGCGCTTCCCCCGCCGCCATCGGCAAGATGGCTGGTCTGCCGGTGCCCGAGGATGCCCGCGTGATCCTCTGCCGCACCAAGGGCGTTGCCTATGACGACGTTCTCGCCAAGGAGAAGCTCTGCCCCGTGCTGGCTCTGTTCGACTACGACAAGTGGGAAGACGCTGTTGAGATCGCCCGCGCGAACCTCAACATGGAAGGCGCCGGCCACAGCTGCGTGATCCACTCCCACAACAAGGAGCACATTGAATATGTCCCGACCCGCGTGAACGTTTCCCGTTACGGCGTCAACCAGGTTGGCGGCACGGGCCTCGGCGGCGCGATGGACAACGGCCTGAACCCGACCACGACACTCGGCTGCGGCACCTGGGGCGGCAACAGCATCAGCGAGAACATCTATTATCACAACCTGATGAACGTCTCCCGCATCTCCTACAAGATCAAGAACAAGAAGTTCCCCACCGACGAAGAGATCTGGGCCGACTGATTTGCTTGCCATAGAAGAAGATCTCAAAGTATTCACCTCCTTCATCGCTGAACCGTTCATCGTTTTTTTCACTGCTGAAAGGATCTTCTTCTGAATGAATGAAAAAAGGCTCGTCTCGGCGAGCCTTTTTTCATTATCAGCGATTTACAATCCGTAAAAATTCTGCTAAATTATAGAGTATTGAAATAAGGAGAATTTTCCTATGAACGACTATCAGTCTAAATTTGTTACGCCGGAGCAGGCCGTCAAGGCGGTGCAGTCCGGCGACTGGGTGGACTACGGCTTCGGCGCGGGCTTCCCCGAGCTTTTGGATAAGGCCCTCGCCGTACGCAAGGGTGAAGTGAAGGACGTCAAGGTCCGCGGCGGCCTTGTGATCCGTCCGCGCATCGAGGTCGTCGAAGCGGACCCTGAGCAGGAGAGCTTCAGCTATTACAGCTGGCACATCGGCGACTATGAGCGCAAGCTCCAGAAAAGCGGCCTTGTGAAATTCATGCCCGTCATGCTGCGCTCGCTGCCGTACCTCTACCGCGACAAGCACATCCGCTGCGATGTGGCGTTCGTCCCCGTCTCCAAGCCCGACGAGAACGGCTACTGCGGTCTCGGCATTTCGAACTACGCCTGGCGCACGATCTTTGAGAGCGCCCGCACCGTAATCTTCGAGATCAACGAGCACTATCCCAAGCTTCAGGGCGTGGACGGCTCCCACCGTGTGCACCTCTCCGAAGCGGACTATATTGTCGAGGGCGAGCATGAGCCGCTGCCCGTGCGCTCTTACCGCGCGCCCAGCGAGACCGACATCGCCATCGCCAAGATCGTGGTCGACCAGATCCCCGACGGCGCGGTGCTGTCGCTCGGCGTGGGCGGCGTGCCCTACACGGTCGCCAAGATGCTCGCTGAGTCCGACAAGAAAGACCTCGGCTGCCACACCGGCACTATTTCCGATGCGTTCCTTGAGCTCTACAAGGCGGGCAAGCTGACGAACGCGCGCAAGGAGCTCGACACCGGCCTTTCCGCATGGAACCTTGCCATGGGCTCTCAGGACCTTTATGACTGGCTCGACGCCGAGCCCCAGCTCTTCCACCCGGGCAATCTCGACTACATCCACTCCGTTGAGCGCATCTCGAAGCTCAGCAATGTCATCAGCATCAACGGCGGCGTGCAGCTCGACCTCATGGGTCAGGAGAACGCCGAGAGCAGCGGCACGCGCCAGCTCTCCGGCATCGGCGGCCAGATGGACTTCCTCGAGGGCGCCTACCGTTCCAAGGGCGGCAAGGGCTTCATCTGCATCAACTCTTCCCGTGTGACGAAGGACGGCGAGCGCAAGAGCAACATCCTTGCCACCATCCCCGGCGGCAGCACGATCTCCGCCCCGCGCACGATGATCCAGTATGTCGCGACCGAGTACGGCATCGCGAGCCTTTCCGGCAAGACCCTGCGCGAGCGCGCCGAGGCGATGGCCTCCATCGCGCACCCCGACTTCCGCGAAGAGCTGATGAAGTACGCGCAGGAGAATTTCAAGTAAATTAAACCAAAGATAAAGGACGATGTAGGGTAATATGGCACAGACGGTTTTGCAGCAGGTTCTGATTCTCGCAGCAATGATGATGCTCGGCTTTTTGCTGGGCAAGCTGGGCAAAGTGGATCGCAAGGGGGCAGACCTCCTTTCCATGCTGCTGCTGGACGTGTTTTTTCCCTGCAACGTGCTCGCCGCGGCGAGCGGCGACTTCGGCGATATGCCGTTTTCGCAGGTGCTCAAGATCATCGCGGCGTATTTGTCGATGTTTATCCTGTTCACCTGTCTGGCAAAGCCCATCGCGAGACTCATGAAGCTGAATGAGGACGAAACGCTCGTCTTCACCCGCAGCGTGGGCTATCCCAACAACGGCTTTGTCGGCATTCCGCTTTGCACGGCTGTGTTCGGCACGGAGGGCACGGTGCTCGGCTCGCTTTCCGTGCCCTGCGCCACGATCTACATGTTCCTTTTCGTCATGCAGAGCTTCCGGCGCGATAAGGAGCAGAATCTGGGCCAGCAGATCAAGAGCCTGATGACCCCGCTGAATATCTCTACCTTTGCGATGCTTGTCATGCTCGCCACGGGGTGGAAGTTCAGCGGCGCGCCGCTCCAGTTTTTAAGCAGCATGGCGAACTGCGTCGTGCCGACGTCGATGCTCATCATCGGCTGCCTCCTTTCGGGAAGCCCGCTCATCGACGTGCTCAAAAAGCCCATTTTGTACCTCATTACGTTCCTGCGCTGCCTGGTCATGCCGCTCATCGCGGCGGTGATCCTGCGCTTTACCGGCTGGGACCACACGGTGTGCCTGTGCATCGTGATGGTGCTTGGGTGCAGCGTGGCGACGGTCATCAGCATCTTCGGCGTGCGCTACGACCGCTCGCCCGAGATGGCGAGCAAGAGCGTGCTGCAATCGAATCTGCTGCTGCCGGTCACGATGCCGCTGATGATGTTCATCGCCGAACGGATCTTATAAGGAGAGACGACTATGGATCTTCTGTTTACCCCCGCAAAGCTCGGCACGTGCGAGCTCAAAAATCGCATCGTCCGCTCGGCAACGAACGAGCATCTGTCCGACGCAAAGGGTCAGGTGACGCCGCTTTGGGCGGATACGCTCATCGAGCTTGCGAAAAACGAGGTCGGCCTCGTCATCACCGGCCACTTCTGCGTTGACAAGACGCAGCGCGCCGACGCGGGCCAGCCTGTGCTGGATGAGACGACGGACGAATCTCTTCTCCGCCGCGCCTGCGACGGCGTGCACCGCTACGGCGGCAGGCTCTTCTTCCAGCTCAGCCACAGCGGCATCAAGGGCGTCGAGAGCGTGAACGGCGCGCCGCCGAAGCACCCCGAGGACTTCACCTTGGAAGAGCTCGACCGTCTGGCCGCACAGTTCGCCTTCGCGGCGAAAAAGTGCAAGGACTGCGGCGCGGACGGCGTGCAGGTCCACAACGCGCACGGATACCTGCTCTCAAACTTTTTGAATCCCGAGGAAAACCTGCGCACGGATGAGTACGGCGGGAGTCTGGAGAACCGCTTCCGTCTCATCGAACGCATCCTGCATGCGGTGCGTGCGGCGTGCGGCACGGAGTTCCCGATGATCGTCAAGGCCGACAGCAACGGCTGCGGCAACCTGCCCGCGCTGCTGCGGCTCTACGAGCGCTGCGGCGTGGACGGCGTGGAGGTCAGCGGCATCGACTTTAACCGCCGCGCGGGGCAGAAGACGCCGTTTTATCTGGACGCGCTCGAAGCGGCGCGCGCGGGGATCAATATTCCGCTCTTCCCGGTCGGCGGTGTGTTCTCGCGCGGGACCGCGGAGGAGATTCTTGCGCAGGGCTTCCCGCTCGTGTCGATGAGCCGCGCGCTCATCTGCGAGCCGGACTTTGCCGCAAAGCTCAAAAGCGGCGCGCAGGACGAGAGCAAGTGCCTCGCCTGCAACGGCTGCTACACGATCTATCGCAAGCGCTTCGTGCGCTGCGTGCAGCACAAAGACGAGATCGAGCAGTTCAAAACCATCCCGTGGTAAAGAAAAACGGCAGAGCCGGCGCATTTTGCGCCGGCTCTGTTTTCATTGTTTGATGACACTTTATCATGTTAACAAAATGGAAAAGCGCGCGAACCTCGAATTCTATGGACATTACCGATTGCATTCTGTCGGGATTTGCCATATACTGCAATAAAATTCAGCATTTCTACGCGCCGCTTGAAAATCGGGCTGCTGCGGCGATCTGCAAGGAGGAGTTACCCATGAAGCGAAACTTTATTGCCAAGAGATTCCAGAGCGCGGGCACCGGCCTGACGCTCGACACCGCGGCGCTGGCCAAATACAAGGACATTGTCGACCTGAGCATCGGCGACACGGACTTTACGACCGACGAGGCCATCATCAACGCGGCCTTCCGCGATGCCAAGGCGGGCCACACCCACTACGGCGACCCCAAGGGCGACCCCGAGCTCATCTCCGCGGTCTGCAAGGCGTGGGAGGAGGACTTTGACCAGAACCTTCCGCGCGACCACGTGCTCGTGAGCGCGTCGAGCTGCCTCGGCATGTCGCTGGCGATGCTCGCAATCCTTGACCCTGGCGACGAGGTTATCGTGTTTTCCCCGTATTTCGCGTTGTACCGCGCGCAGATCGAGCTGGCGGGCGGCGTGTGCGTCGATGTGCCGACCTACGCCGAGGAGGACTACGCCATCAGCGAAGAGCGCCTGCGCGCCGCCATTACGCCGCGTACGAAGGCCATCATCTTCAACAACCCCACGAACCCCACCGGCATGGGCTACGATCTGTCCACCATGGAAATGCTTGCCCGCGTGGCGAAGGAATACGACCTTCTCATTGCGGCGGACGAGATTTACACGACCTACATCTACGAGGGCGACTTCCGTCCCATCCGCACGCTGCCCGGCATGGCCGAGCGCACCATCACGCTCAACAGCTTTTCGAAGAACTTCCTGATGACCGGCTGGCGCGTGGGCGTCATCATCGCGGAGCCTGAATTTCTCGACGTGATGAACCGCATCAACGGCTCGCTCGTCTATTCCGCACCGTCCATCTCCCAGCGCGCGGGCATTCAGGCGCTCGAGATGCGCAAGGAGATCCGCGAGAAGTACGTCACGGCGTACCGCGACCGCATCTTCTACTCTGCCGACCGCATCGAGAAGATCCCGTACCTGAGCCTCGTGCGCCCGAAGGGCACGTTCTACCTCTTCCCCGGTGTGGAGAAGACGGGCCTTGACGACAAGCAGTTCTGCAAGGAGCTCTTAGAGCGCGCGCACGTGCTCGTCAGCGCGGGCAGCCCGTTCGGCAAGACCGGCGCGAACCACTTCCGCATCGCCTGCACCGTCGGCATCGACCAGCTCAAAGAGGCTTTCGACCGCATGGAGAAGCTGGAATTCTGAAAATTCTTCCTTGTGCCCCCAACGCGGGTATGGTAAAATCAAAAGATAACGAAAAAGCTGCCGTTTTTCGGCAGCTTTTTTCAAAAGGAGGAGCATCTATGCCGGAAAAATCGAAACCTGTGGATAACCTGCGCGCGGACGCGGAAAAGATCATCACGAGCGCCATCGCGGCGGTGCTGCCGGACGCGGCGGTTGAGCGCGCGCTGAAAGGGAGGATTTTTCCGGGGCGGGTGTGCCTCGTCGCGGCGGGAAAGGCCGCGTGGCAGATGGCGCACGCCGCCCGCGCGTGCTTGCAGGATGATTTCTGCGGCGGCGTGGTCGTGACAAAGTACGGCCATGTGAAAGACGAGATCGCGGACGTCGCCTGCTTTGAGGGCGGGCATCCCGTGCCGGATGAAAACTCCCTGCGCCGCACGGACGCCGCGCTTGCGCTGACAGAGCATTTGACCGCGAGCGACACGGTCGTCTTCCTGCTCTCGGGCGGCGGCAGCGCGCTGTTTGAAAAGCCGCTGATTCCGCTCGCCGAGTTGCAGGACATTACAAATCAGCTGCTCGCCGCGGGCGCGGACATCGTGGAGATCAACACGATCCGCAAGCGCCTCTCCGCCGTCAAAGGCGGGCGTTTTGCCCGGCACTGCGCGCCGGCGCAGGTCTTCGCCGTCGTGCTGAGCGACATTCTGGGCGACCCGCTCGACATGATCGCCTCGGGGCCCGCGTACCCCGACAGCTCGAGCTGCGCGCAGGCGCTCGCCATCGCGAAAAAATACGGCCTGCGCCTGTCGGAGCAGGCGTGGGCGCTTCTGGCACAGGAGACGCCAAAGACGCTCGAAAATGTCGAAACACAGATCACCGGCAGCGTGCGCGAGCTCTGCGCGGCGGCCGCCGCGGCGTGCGAAGCGCTCGGCTACGAGCCGCTCATCCTCACCGACTGCCTCTGCTGCGAGGCGCGCGAGGCGGGGAGCATGCTGGCTTCCATTGCGCGCACGCATGCACGCGACGGGAAAAATCTCGCGTTCCTGATGGGCGGCGAAGCGGTCGTCCACCTGCGGGGCAAGGGCCTCGGCGGGCGTAATCAGGAGATCGCGCTGTCCGCGGCACCCGGCATTGAGGGGCTGCCAAATGCGCTCGTCTTCTCCGCCGGCTCCGACGGAACCGACGGTCCGACCGACGCCGCAGGCGGTGTTGCCGACGGTGAGACCGTAAAAATGCTGCGGGAGCGGGGCGTCGACCCCTTGCAGTCACTCGATGATAACGACGCCTACCACGCGCTCGACGCAGTCGGCGGACTCATCAAGACCGGCGCGACGGGCACGAACGTCAACGACGTCTCTATCCTGCTGCTGCGCGCGGAATGAGTTTACAAAGCGGCGCGGGCCGTGCTATACTGCCCCTTGTCCGCGCGTGCGCGGCATGAGATTTGAAACAGCGCCCGAGTGGGCGGGAGGGACTTTTTATGACAGTGTTTGACAGAATTTACAACGCGGCGCTCCTGCCGCAGATCAAGACCGCCAGCGCGGAGGACGCGGTGCTTGCGGCAAAGGCGCTGCTCTCCGGCGGCGTGGACGTGATGGAGCTTATCTGCCGTACAGAAGATGAAGCCGCAGTCCTCGCGGCGGTGAGCAAGCAGTGTCCGGACATGCTCGTCGGCGCGCAGTGTGCCACATGGGAGGCCTGCGAGCTGGCCGCAGAGAGCGGCGCACAGTTTTTGACCACGCCCGGTTACAGCGGGAAGATCGTCGCCTGGTGCAGCGAGCGCGGCATCCCCGTCATTCCCGGCTGCGTGACGCCGAGCGAGATCATGGCGGCGACGGCGCAGGGTGTGCGCGTTGTCAAATTTTTCCCCGCGGAGGCGTTCGGCGGCATGAAGACGCTGACCGTGCTCGCCGAAGCGTTCGAGGGTGTCAGGTTCCTGCCCTGCGGCGGCATCGACAATGAAAACCTCGCGGACTATGTCGAAGCGCCATTCGTCCAGGCTGTCGGCGGCAGCTGGCTCTGTCCGGCGGGCGACGTCGCGGCGCACAACTTTGAAGCCGTGACCGAGCGCTGCAAGGCGGCGCGCGCCACCGTCCTCGGCTTCACGCTCGGCCATATCGGCGTGAACGCAGAGAACGCGGAGGAATCGCTTGCCCTGTGCCAGACGTTCCGCGAAGCCTTCGGCTTTGACATCTGGGAGATGCCCGCGTCGTTTTTCGCAAGCAGCGGCATCGAGGTGATGAAGCACTCGGCGGTCGGCACGAACGGCCATATCGCCATTCTGACGAACTCCGTCCGCCGCGCGGAAGCGGAGTTGGAGAAAAAAGGCTTCGCGCTCGATTTGAGCACGGAAAAGTGCATCGGCAGCGAACCGATCGCGGTGTATTTTCAAAATGAACTTGGCGGGTTTGCTGTGCACCTTTTGAAAAAAGGTGCTTAAACTAAAAGGGGGATACTCTCTTTCACAAAAGAGAGTATCCCCCTTTAAATCCCCCGAGAGAAAGGTTTACATTGCAAGCGAGCAGCTCGAAGAGCTGCACGCGCTGCGCAGTCAGGTGCGGTGTACATGGCTTCGCCATGAACCCCTACGTTTCGCCACCTGTCGCAACCGCGCCTTACTATCGTGAGGCGTGAGTGACGGTAGTTCGGCGACAGACTGCCTGCCGGATGCGGCATTGCTTCGCTCGCCGCATTGATGAGTGCCGCGGTAGACGGTGATTAGGCTGTATTTCTACAAGATGGGCAGAGCGGTAGCGGATGATAGAAGCACACCAAATCGTATGGCAGGCATCAACGCGGCAACGCCGCGCACAGGGAAGTGCAATCGGCAAGCATTGCAGCTTTTCGAGCTGCTCGCTTGCAATGGAAAGTCTTTCTCTTGGGGGTTCAAAGGGGCCATTCTCTTTTGCGAAAGAGAATGGCCCCTTTGACTCGTGCAGCGCCGTAGGCGCTGCCATTATTTTCCGATGGATCGGCGATAACTCCTCATCGCTGCCAGCGATACCCCCAAACAAAGCACTTCGGAGAAGATCGGCGTATACCACACCGCGTCGCCGCCGAAGATGGCCGCGAGGGAGAGGAGTACGGCGCTTTGCAGCGCCAGCCCGCGGCCGACCGAGATGCTGATGGCGGGCACGGGGCGCTCGATGGCGGTCATAAAGCCGCCGATAACGATGTTGAAGCCCAGCAGCAGGTACGAAACGCTGTACCGCCGGAATGCGCCGATGGAGTAGGCGATAAGTTCCTCGCCTGCGTGCGAAAGGTACGTGCGCACGATCTGCGGCGCGAAGAAAAAGACGAGCAGAAACAGCGCCGGCGCGAAGATGCAGACCGTCGTGAGCGCGTAGCGCAGAAGCTTTTGGCAGCCCGCGTGGTCGTCTTTGCCGTAGTGATAGCTCACAAGCGGCTGCGAGCCCTGCGAGATGCCGACCATGAGGTTGATGACGATGGTCGTCACGTAGGCGATGACCGTATAGGTCACGACGCCGTCTGTGCCGATGCACTTGAGCACCGTGCGGTTGAAGAGAAAGATCATCAGCCCCGTGCACAGCTCCGTCACGCCGTCGGACAGGCCGATGGGCAGGATGCGCGCGTAAAGATGCGGATCAAAGCGGAACTTGCACAGCCGGAACGTGCACTTTTTGCTGAAAAAGTGGATAAAGTAAGAGATACAGGTCACGAGCTGCGAGATGCCCGTGGCGACCGCCGCGCCGAACACGCCCATGTCGAGGTGGAAAATGGCGATGTAGTCGAGCACGCAGTTTGTGAGGCACCCGCCAATGACCGTGAAGAGCGCGTAGCGCGGATAGCCGTCCGTCTTGACGAGCACTTCAAGGTTGTAGGACACGAGATAGCACACGCTGAACGGCGCGATGCCGAGAAGGTAGTGCTTGACATAGTCGAGCGTGACCTCATCCGCGCCCAGCAGTCTGGCGAACGGCTCCAAAAAGAGCAGCACGAGCGCGGTGATGACCGCGCCGAGAATGAGAAGCGTGACAAAATTCTGCGAAAACAGCGTGTCGGCCTCGTGCCGCTTCTCCTGCGCGATGAAAATGGCGATGAGTGTCGATGAGCCGACGGCGAAGAGGACAGCAATGGAAAAAAGCGCGTTGGTGAAGGGGATCGCGAGGTTGACGGCGCTCATGGCGTATTCGTTCACACCGATCGAGACCATGAGTCCGTCGACCATGGAGTAGAGCGAGAACACGACCTGTGAGACCATTGTGGCGGAGACAAAACGGATGAAGTCATGTTTCAGACTTTTCCCCGAGAGTAACAAAATAACACATCCTTATCAGATTTTTAGAGTGAATGGGGTGCGCTGAGAAAACGGCGGTCACTTCCTACGCG
>CAVFND010000013.1:0-14652 GCA_963623615.1 Oscillibacter sp. ER4
GTCTGCTTGAGGAGGGTATGGTCAACGTGCTTGAGGATTTCCTTAACGTCCATTTATCTTCTTCCTTTCTTTTGAAAGCGTATTCTCTGCGAAAAATCGTTTTATTTTAGCATATTTCCGTGCTTTTGTCTACCGTTTCGGCAGGTCTCTTACAGCGCGCTGCTGAAATACTCCGTCATCGCGCGGATGAGGAATTCATAGTCCTGCACGCCCGCGGTCTCCCAGGAGGAGTGCATCGCGAGCTGGGGCAGGCCGATATCCACCGTGCTGACCGGCACGAGCGTGTCGGAGATCGAGCCGAGCGTCGAGCCGCCGGCAAGGTCGGAGCGGTTCGACATGACCTGCGTGGGAATGCCCGCGCGTTCGCACACCGAGCGGAACACAGCGCAGGAGCGGCCGTCGGTCGCGTAGCGCTGGTTGGCGTTGAATTTAATAACGACACCCTCGTTCATGTACGGGCAGTTGTCGGGGTCGGCGTATTCGCCGTGGTTGGGGTGCTGGGCATGCGCGTTGTCCGCCGAGACGAGGAAGCTGCGCGCGAGCATCATCTGGAGCTCCTGCTCGTCCTTGCCGAGGCACAGGGCGATGCGGCGCAGCGTGTCGCGCAGGAACGTCGAGCCCGCACCCTGCTTGGTAGACGAGCCGACCTCCTCATTGTCAAAATAGCAGCAGGCGGCGATATTTCCGCTCTCCTTGGCCGCAAGGAAGCCCTCAAGGCAGCCGCAGGCGCACTCGAGATCGTCGAGTTTGGGTGAGAGAATGTATTCCTCGTTCTCGCCGAGAAGCGTCCCCTCGCCGCGGCAGTAGAGGAACAAATCTCTGCCGAGAATGTCGTTCTCCGCAACGCCCGCGGCCCTGGCGACGATGGGCAGGATACCGCCGCTGTCTTTGCCGCCGAGCAGCGGGAGCGTGTCGATATTTGCCAGGTACTTCATGCCGTCGTTCGCCGTGCGGTTCATGTGGATGGCGACATTCGGAATGACGAGCAGGTCGCGGTCGACGCTCACGAGCTTTTCGATGATCTCGCCGTTTTCGCGCACAAAGACGCGGCCCGCGACGGAGAGCGGGCGGTCGAACCACGTGGACATCAGCATACCGCCGTATTTTTCGGTCGAGATCTGGACATAATGCGCGCTGCGGCGGTCGGGATGCTCCTTTAAGCGGAACGTCGGCGAATCGGAGTGCGCCGCGGCCATGGCAAAGCCGCCCGTGATCGTCTCCGGTACGCGGAAGGCAATGGTGCTCGAGCCGCTGCGGCGGACAAAGTATTTGCCGCCGGGCCGGACTTCCCAGCGCTCGCGCTCAGATAGCTCGGTATAGCCGTTTGCGAGGAGCTTCCGGCGGATGTTCTCGGTCACATGGTAGCAGGTGGGGCTATTTTTGATAAAATGCAGCAGTTCTCTTGCCGGTGCGTGTTGCATGGCGATGTCCTCCACAGTTTATTTTTGCTCAGCGGTATTATAGCACACGTCATGCTTCTCGGCAAGCGGACACTCCCTCTGTGCCGCGCAAAGCAGGGGCGGCATTTGTGCATTTGTCCATATTTGATGGAATTATGGTTGATTCTTTTATCGAAACCCTTTATAATGCAGTTGATTTCCGTCCCCCCCTCCCCGCGTCGAGCGGGCTTTTGTTTGCGCTCTCAGCCGGAAGGAGGCTATTTTTATGAACGAATCCTCTTCTCCCGCGCCAGCTCCGGTCACACCGCTGTGGACGCGGGATTTCACTATCATCACGCTGGGCAGCGTGGTGTCGATGCTGGGCAATTCGATGTCTGGCTTCGCGCTGAGCCTGCTCGTGCTGGACTACACGGGCTCGAACCTGCTCTACGCCATCTACATTGCAACGTTCACGCTGCCGCAGATCGTCATGCCGATCTTTTCAGGTGCGATCCTCGACCGCTTTTCCCGCAAGAAGACGATCTACACGCTGGACTTCATTTCCTCCGGCATCTATCTGATCGCCGCGCTGATCCTGAGCCGCGGCTGGTTCAGCTTCCCTGTGCTGGCAGTCTTCTGCTTCATCATTGGCTCGATCAACAGCGTTTACTATGTCGCCTACGACAGCTTCTACCCCCTGCTGATCTCCGAGGGGAACTATTCCAAGGCCTACTCCATCGCCAGCGTACTCGAGACGCTCTCGGCGCTCATCATCCCGATCGCGACATACTTTTACAACCTCGTCGGCATCGCACCCCTGCTCGGCATCAACGCACTGTGCTTCTTTCTGGCCGCGACAGCGGAAACGCAGATCCGCACCGAGGAGCACTACATCGAAAAGCAGCGCGCCGCGCTCGCGCTCGAAGAGCAGCACTCCTCGGGCCGCCGGCTCCTGCGCGACATCAAAGAGGGCTTCCGCTATCTGGCGGGTGAAAAAGGGCTGCTGCGCGTGGCCATCTATTTCACGTTCAGCATGCTGGCCTCGGGCGCGTCACAGGTCATTACGCTGCCGTACTTCAAATCGACGTTTGAAAACGGCGAATACATCTACATGCTCGTCTGGGGTATGGCGATCTTCGGCCGCGCCATCGGCGGCGGTATCCATTATAAAGTCAAGCTGCCCGTGCAGCATAAGTATTCCATCGCGCTGGTGGTCTACGTCGTCATCTCGCTGTGCGAGGGCTTCTATCTCTACTGCCCTCTGTCGGTGATGATGGTCTCGTGCTTCTTAACGGGCATCCTCGGCGTGACGAGCTACACCATCCGCATCTCCGCCACGCAGAGCTACGTGCCCGACGAGAAAAAGGGCCGCTTCAACGGCGCATTCAACATGCTCAACACCGTCGGCAGCTTCACGGGCAATCTGCTCGCGGGTGCGCTGGTGGCGTTTCTCCCCGTGCGCGGCGTGCTGACGGGCTTCATGCTCGTCACAGTGGCCGCGGCCATCGTCGTCATCGGCGGCGGACGCAAGGACGTGTCCGCGATCTACAACCGTCAGGAATAAGAAAAGTAACAATAAAAATTTGATGGAGGAAACAACATGAAATTTTCCGAAATGACCTACACCCGCCCCGATCCCGCGGCGAGCAAGCAGCAGCTTTCCGCGCTGACGGAAGCGCTCAAGAGCGCCAGGAGCTACGAGGAAGCGCGCAAGGTCTTCCTCTCGCAGCAGGAGCTGATGAGCCACATCTCCACCGCCTCGACGCTCGCGAGCATCCGTCACTCGATCGACACGCGCGACGCCTTCTACGACGGCGAGGAAAAGTTCTGGAACAACTTCAACCCCGAGCTTGAGGAATACAATCAGGCGTGGACGGCGGCAATGCTTGAAAGCCCGTTCCGCGCGGACTTTGAACAGGAATACGGCGATCTGATGTTCGTCAACGCCGAGATCGCGCTCAAGACGTTCTCCCCCGCCATCATCCCCGAGCTGCAGCAGGAAAACGACCTGACGCAGGAGTATGAAAAACTGCTCGCCTCGGCTCAGATCCCGTTCGAGGGCAAGGTCTACACG
Source organism: Oscillibacter sp. ER4 (assembly GCA_963623615.1). Classification (GTDB taxonomy): domain Bacteria; phylum Bacillota; class Clostridia; order Oscillospirales; family Oscillospiraceae; genus Hominicoprocola. The sequence goes on from CAVFND010000013.1 coordinate 3,454, forward strand.
CTCTCGCAGCTCTCACCCTGCAAGACCGACGCGGACGACAAGCGCCGCCTGGCCGCGTGGAAGGCCGAGGGCCAGTGGTACAAGGACAATCAGGCGAAATTCGACGAGCTCTACGACAAGCTCGTCAAGCTGCGCGACGCGATGGGCAGAAAGCTCGGCTATGAGGGCTACACCACGCTCGGCTACTACCGCATGGGCCGCAACTGCTACACGAAGAACGATGTCGAGAAGTTCCGCGAGGCGGTCGTCAAGTACCTCGTCCCCGTGGCCGACAAGGTCTACCGCGAGCAGGCCAGGCGCCTGGGCAAGCAGTATCCGATGAGCTTTGCCGACAACGCGCTCGAATTCCGTTCCGGCAATCCCCGCCCCGCAGGCACGCCGGACGACATCCTCGCCCAGGGTATGAAGTTCTACAGCGAGCTCTCGCCCGAAACGAAGGAGTTCTTCGAGACCATGCTGCGCGACGAGCTGCGCGACGTCCTCTCGACCGAGGGCAAGCAGGCGGGCGGCTACTGCACGAGCATCATGGACTATCAGGTTCCGTTCATTTTCGCGAACTTCAATGGCACGCAGCACGACGTGGAGGTCGTGACGCACGAGGCCGGCCACGCCTTCGAGGCCTGGACGAACCGCAAGCGCATCCCCATCGACTACATCTGGCCGAGCATGGAGGCCTGCGAGGTCCACTCGATGTCCATGGAGTTTTTCGCAGAGCCGTGGGCGGATGGCTTCTTCGGCAAGGACGCGAAAAAATTCCTCTACAGCCACCTCTCCGGCGCGCTGACGTTCATCCCCTACGGCACGATGGTCGACCACTTCCAGCACATCGTGTATGAAAAGCCGGAGATGACGCCCGCCGAGCGCCACGCCGCGTGGAAGGAGCTGCTCGGTGTCTACATGCCGTGGATGAAGCTCGACGGCGAGATCCCGTTCTACTCCGAGGGTATGGGCTGGCAGCGCCAGCACCACATCTATTCGAGCCCCTTCTATTATATTGACTACTGCCTTGCCCAGACCGTGGCGCTCGAATTCTGGGCCATGATCCGCAAGGATGTCAAGAATGCCTGGCAGCACTACATGGCCTACACTGTGCAGGGCGGCAGCCGGACGTTCACCGACCTTCTCAAAAACGCCGGCCTCGAGAGCCCGTTTGACGAAAGCTGCCTTCGCGGCGTGTGTGCCGAGGCGGAGAAGGTCCTCGCGGACTTTGACCTCACGGGCATCGAATAATGGGCGAACAGCACAAAAAGCACAGCCGCCGCGAGCACCTGAACGACTTTCATCTGAACGTCGCGGGCGAATATATTTACGACGGGGCGCTCTACGCCTGCCAAAGCGATGAAGCAAAGCAGCACAGGATCAAGCGCGCCGTGTGGGGAATGGCGGCGGTCCTGATCGTCGCGGTCGCCGCGGGCGGGTGCATTCCCGCGCCGGGGATGCAGAACTGTTTTTACGTTCTGCTCCCCTACCTCGGCGAGTTTCTGGGCGCTGCGAGCGTCATCTGGGCACTTGTGAAGCTTGGCACGGACTGGAGCACGGTGCGCGAGTACAACTACAAAAAAAGTGTGACCGTTCTGCCTTTGCGGACGGCGGTCACGGCGGCCTTTTCCGGTCTTGGCATCGCATGCGAGCTCATCTTCTTTTTCGTCAATGACCACGCTGGGCAGACGTTTTTCGCGCTGCTCTATGTCCTGCTGAAGCTGACAGCGCTGCTGAGCGTCCTTGTTCTGCGCGCCGAAATTATGCGGGCAGAATGGGACAAATTGCCTAAAAAAGACAACTTCTAAGATTTTACTCTGTACAATCTTCATCTTTTCATGTTATAATCAAAAAAATTCTATGCGCTGTTTTTCGGCGCACAGATGTCCATAAGGGGCGTACGCCCCTTTCCGCGCGTATTGACGCGCGGGCGCCTTTCTTTGTGCTGCACGGGGCGACCCGTTTTAGCAAAAATTTATAAAGGAGTAGATTCAATGAAAAGAACACTTGCACTGATCCTTTCTCTGGTCATGTGTCTGGGTCTTCTGGCCGGCTGCGGCGACAAGAAGACGGACGACGGCCAGACCGACGGCAAGACGCTTGTTGTCGGTACGCAGAACTTCGACGGTAAGTTCTCCCCCTTCTTCTATACCAATGACTATGAAAACCAGGTCATGGGTATGGTCTTCGATGCCCTGCTCATCACTGACCGTGAGGGCGCTGTTGTCCTCAAGGGTATCGAGGGCGACGTCCGTTCCTACAACGGCACCGACTATACTTACAAGGGCATTGCCGACTGCGACGTCGTTGAAAACAGCGACGGCTCTGTCGACTACAACATCACCCTGAAAGAGGGCGTCAAGTTCTCCGACGGTGAGGAAATGACCATCGACGACGTCATCTTCTCTTACTATGTCCTGCTCGACCCCGCTTATGACGGCGTTTCCACCCTGTACTCCATCCCCATCAAGGGTCTGGAAGCCTACCGCAGCGGTATGGACACCGTGCAGAACCTGATCCTCGCCGCCGGTCCTGACGCTTACACCGCCAACGACTTCTATACCGAGGAGCAGTACAACACCTACTGGGCCGCCTTCAACGCTGCCGGCGTGAAGTTCGCCCAGGAGATCCTTGACTACGTCATCGCTGCCGGTTACGCCACCGCTGAGGATTCCGTCGCTGTGAATGCTGCCAACTGGGGCTTCGATCTTGCGGAAGACGCCACGGTCGAGGATTTCTGGAATGCCATTGTTGACGCTTACGGCTACGACATCTCCGATGACGGCATCAACGCCGAGAACGCCGGCACCAGCATCTCCTCCTTCCTCGAAGCCGAGCTGGGCGATGCCTACAGCGACTACACCGTCGCCGTTCAGACCGGTGAGTCCGCTCCCAACGTTGCCGGTATCGTCAAGACCGGTGACTACTCTATGACCGTCACCCTCACCGAGGTCAACGCCAACGCCATCTATCAGATCCCCGTCACCGTGTGCCCCATGCACTACTATGGCGAGACTGACAAGTATGACTACGACAACAACATGTTCGGCTTCACCAAGGGCGATCTGTCCCACGTCAAGTCCGTGACCTCCGCCCCTGTCGGCTCCGGCCCGTACACCTTCGAGGGCTGGTCCAACGGTGCTGTCACCCTGCAGAAGAACCCGACCTACTGGAAGGGCGAGCCCAAGATCGACACCGTTATCTGGCGCGAGATGCAGGACGTCGATAAGATCCCCGGCGTTGTCTCCGGCACGATCGACGTGACTGACCCCTCTTACTCCAAGGAAGCTGCCGAGCAGATCAAGGAAGCCAACTCTAACGGCGAGATCTCCGGCGACGTCGTCCAGACCGACCTCGTTGCCAACCTCGGCTACGGCTATGTCGGCTTCAACGCCAACCGCGTGAAGGTCGGCGACGGCAACGGCGGTGATGAGGCCTCCAAGGATCTGCGTAAGGCCATCGCCACCATCATTTCCGTCTACCGCGATGTCGCTGTCGACTCCTACTACGGTGAGTTCGCCAACGTCATCAACTACCCCATCTCTGATACCTCCTGGGCCGCTCCGCGCGTCACTGACGAGGGCTACAAGGTCGCCTTCTCCGTTGACGTCAACGGCAACGACATTTACACCGAAGGCATGAGCGCCGACGAGAAGTATGCCGCCGCCAAGGAAGCCGCTCTCGGCTACTTCGAGGCTGCCGGCTACACTGTCGAGGGCGGCAAGATCACCGCTGCTCCCGCCGGCGGCCGCATGGACGCTGAAGTCATGATCGGCGGCGGCGGCACGGGCGACCACCCCTCCTTCATGGCTCTGACCCTCGCGTCCGATGCCCTCAAGGAGATCGGCTTCAACCTGATCGTCTCCGATATGTCCAACTTCTCCGAGATGACCAACGCCGTCAACGCCGGTACTGCCGACATGTTCGCCATGGCATGGCAGGCCACGCCCGACCCGGATATGTTCCAGATCTATCACAGCCAGGGCGGCTCCAACGAGAAGTCCTACTGGATCAAGGATGCCGACCTCGACGAGCTCATCATGATGGCGCGTCAGTCCACCGACCAGACCTACCGCAAGACCCTGTATAAGCAGTGCCTTGACATCGTGGCTGACTGGGCGGTCGAGATCCCCATCTATCAGCGCCAGAACTGCGTGATCATCTCCGCCAAGCGTGTCAACCTCGACACTGTGACGCCTGATATCACGACCTATTGGACCTGGTACAACGACATCGAGCTGCTCGACCTGCAGTAAGATCTGTCGCTGCACAGCAAAAACGTTATTCAGGCGCATGGCTACCCTGCGGCTTTTGCCGCGGGGTAGCCTGCCCCAGGCACATCTGCCTATGATCCAAATGCCCCGGTGCATCGGAGCATTTGGCTGATATGCAGAGAGAGACATATCAAACCCGAAACGGCGACAAGACCCCGGGCGCGGGGCGGTCGTTATCAAAAAACGGAGGGATTCTATGCGCAAATATCTGGTAAAACGCCTGTTGCTGTCGGTGGTGATCCTCTTTTTTGTGACATTCATCATCTACGTGCTCATGCGCTGCCTGCCCAGCTCCTACGTGGAGAATATGGCGCGGCAGCTCTCGCAGGCTCCCGGCTCCAAGCCCTATGAGGAGTGGCTGGCACAGCTCAACGCACAATACGGCCTGGACCTGGGCCTCATCCCCGGCTTCTTCGTCCAGCTCAAGAACCTGTGCACCGGCAACTTCGGCGACAGCTGGAAGTACACCGTGCCCGTCATTCAGAAGTTCAACGAGGTCATTTGGGTCTCGTTCATCATGGGCGCCATTTCGCTCGTGTTCGAGCTTCTCATCGCGGTGCCGCTCGGCATCGTGGCCGCCACCAAGCAGTACAGCGTGACCGACTACACCGTCACGACGATCGCACTGCTCGGCATGTCGCTGCCAACGTTCTTCTTCGCAACGCTCTTGAAGCTCATCTTCTCCGTCAAGCTCGGCTGGTTCGACCTTGTCGGCCTCACGGGACGCGACTTCAACTCACTCAGCCAGTTTGGCCAGATCCTCGATATGGCAAAGCATCTGGTGCTGCCCATTGTGACGCTGGTGTTCATTTCCATCGGCTCGTGGATGCGCTACGTGCGCACGAACATGCTCGAGGTGCTCAACGCCGACTACATCCGCACCGCCCGCGCCAAGGGCCTTTCCGAGCACAAGGTCATCTATCACCACGCCTTCCGCAACACGCTCATTCCGCTCGTGACGTTCATCGGCGGCTCGCTGCCCGGCCTTTTCTCCGGCGCACTTATCACCGAGACGCTGTTCGCCATTCCCGGCATCGGCTACATCTCGTACAACGCGATGGTCGCGGGCGATATCCCCTTCTCCATGTTCTACATGACGTTCCTGGCAATCCTGACCCTTTTAGGCAACCTGATCTCCGACATCCTGTACGCGGTGGTCGACCCCCGCGTGCGCATCGCGTAAGAAAGGAGGACGTGACGAATGAGTTATTTTGACGATAAGACCGATAAAGACGTTTCCAATCCCGTTCACGGACAGGGCATGCCCGGTAATGATGCCCGCCGTCGTTCCTACGAGCTCAACGACAAATACGCGGGAAAGGACAACACACCCTCCGAGGAAAACAAGCCGCCCGAAGAGGATTATTCCCTCAACGACGACCGCCGCGTCAAGGTCCTTTCTCCCGGCACGCTGGTCGCCAAGCGCTTTTTCCGCAACCATCTCGCGGTCGTGGGTCTGACGATCCTCGCCGTGATGTTTATCTTCTCCTTCATCGGCGGTCTTGTCAGCCCCTACGGGCAGGACGAGGTCTTCTACCGCGACGATATCCAGCTCAAGGAATACGCCGCCATGAGCGAAAACACCGAGTACCGCTACCTCGTGGCTGACGGCCAGGAGTTCGGCACGATCCTCCAGGCGCAGCTCACGCTGCACATGGGCAAGGACGACAGCTTCTCCTACAAGGGCGTCACCTACGACGTGACCGAGGAGGGCGACTCGCTCTACTCCGTCTCGAGCGGCGGCAAGCTCCTTGCCATCGCCTATAAGGACATCATCAGTGCGAACGACCCCAATCAGAAGTTTGGCTTCAACTTCAGCTTCAGCGCCCTCAAGGCGCACGCCAACGGCGAAGCGGAGTTCACCGCCGACGGCAAGACCTATACTCTCGATGAAGACAGCGTCATGCTGAACGGCGAGGAGATCGCCTACATCAGCCGCTTCGTCATCCAGTCCAAGGTCAGCGGCACGGTCATCACCAAGGACTTCAAAGAGCGCGTGCAGCAGGCCGTCGAAGACGGCGAGACCAAGTTCACCTATGTGAACGAATCCGGTCAGGAGCGCGAGATCGAGCTTGAATACAACCCCGCCAAGTATCAGTGGTCGATCAAGGAGGGCACGTCCACCCGCGTGTTCGACGCCTACTCCTTCCCCAGCTCCAAGCACTGGCTCGGCACGGATAAAAACGGCATGGATATGCTCACCCGCCTGATGTACGGCGGCCGCGTATCGCTGATGATCGGCTTCATCGTCGTCATCATCTCCGCGGCGCTCGGCGTGGTGCTCGGCGGCGTCTCCGGCTACTTCGGCGGCCGGGTCGATAACCTCATCATGCGTATCGTCGATATCTTCTACTGCATCCCCTCCACCCCGCTCATCATCATTCTGGGCGCGGCGATGGACGGCATGCGCGTCGACCCGCAGGTGCGAATGCTCTACTTAATGCTGATCCTCGGCTTCCTCGGCTGGCCGGGCATCGCCCGTCTCGTCCGCGGCCAGATCCTGTCGCTGCGCGAGCAGGAGTTCATGACCGCGACGGAGGCCTGCGGCATCAGCGTTTCGCGTCGTATCTTCCGCCACCTGATCCCCAACGTCATCCCGCAGCTCATCGTCAACTGCACGATGAGCCTCGGTTCCACCATCATCACCGAGGCGACGCTCAGCTTCCTCGGCCTCGGCGTCAAGTTCCCGTTCGCCTCCTGGGGCAACATCATGAACGACGTTTCGAACTCTTACGTTCTCACGAGCTACTGGTTCATCTGGATCCCCGCCGGTATCTGCCTGATGCTGACGGTCCTCGGCTTCAACTTCGTCGGCGACGGTCTGCGCGACGCGTTCGACCCGAAGATGAAGCGCTGAGAAAGGAGGGAATTTGAATGGCTAAGAAGCATAACGACGGCTATCTTTCCGCAAAGGAATCCCGCCGCATTTCCAAAGAAAACCGCAAGATCACAAATGCGCTCGAAAAGAAGCGCAAGCGCAAGAACGTTCCCGAATCCGAGTATCTGACCGAGATGCACGACCGCAACAACGCGGTCGAGTTCGACAACCTGCACACCTACTTCTTTACCGACACGGGCGTTGTCAAGTCGGTCGACGGCGTCACGTTCTCCGTGCCCATCGGCAAGACCGTCGGCGTCGTCGGCGAGTCCGGCTGCGGCAAATCGGTCACGAGCTTGTCGCTCATGCAGCTTTTGCAGCGCCCGCAGGGCCAGGTCGTGGAGGGTGAGATTCGCCTGAACCTCGGCAACAAGGCCTACGACGTGACGAAGGCGCCCGACAGCGTCATGCAGCACCTGCGCGGCAACTACATCTCCATGATCTTCCAGGAGCCGATGACCGCGCTGAACCCCGTGTTCCGCATCGGCGATCAGGTCGACGAGGTGCTGGCCCTGCACAACGAAAAGGGCCATAACGAGGCGCAGATCAAGGCACGCACCATTGAGCTTCTTGAGATGGTCGGCATCGCCAACAGCGAGGGCGTCTACAAGATGTTCCCGCACGAGCTCTCCGGCGGTATGCGCCAGCGCGTGATGATCGCCATGGCGCTTGCGTGCAGCCCGAAGCTCATCATTGCCGACGAGCCCACCACGGCGCTCGACGTGACGATCCAGGCGCAGATCCTCGACCTGCTGCGCAACCTGAAGGATCAGATCAATTCCTCGATCATGTTCATCACGCACGACCTCGGCGTCATCGCCGAGATGGCGGACTACGTGGTCGTCATGTACGCCGGTCGCATCGTTGAGCAGGGCACGGCGGAGGAGATCTTCGCCCATCCCGCTCACCCCTACACCATCGGCCTCATGGCCTCCAAGCCGGTCGTGGGCCGTCAGGTCGAAAAGCTCTACTCCATTCCCGGCAAGGTGCCGAACCCCATCAACATGCCGAACTACTGCTATTTCAAGGACCGCTGCGAAATGTGCGTGGACGGCTGCGCGGGCGACTACCCGTGCGAGGTCAGCATCTCGCCGACGCACAAGGTAAGCTGCTACCGCTACTACGACGGCAAGCGTCCCGACCTTGAAGAGGTCGTGGAGGACGAACTGGCCGAGGGCAGGGAAAACGGAAAGGAGGGTGAATAAGATGCCGTTTTGGAAAGCCGGTAAGAACGACGATCAGGTCCTCAACGATCTGAAAGAAACGCAGAAGCAGAATGCCGATGATTTCCTCAAAAAGCAGGAGCATGCCGACGAGGCGCAGAAGTCCTCGCTCATCATCGACAACAACTTCACCCCCGTGGAATATGACCCGCAGTACATTCTGCAGGTCAATCATCTCAAGAAATACTTCCCGATCAAGGGCGGTATGGTGTCGAAGACGGTCGGCTATGTCAAGGCCGTCGACGGTGTCACGTTCAACTTAAAGCGCGGCACGACGATGGGCCTTGTCGGCGAATCCGGCTGCGGCAAGACGACCACGGGCCGCACGATCCTGCGCCTGTACGACTCCAAGTCCGGCGGTCAGGTGCTCTTCAACGGGCAGGAGGTCTACGACCTCTCCCACAAGGAGCTGCGCGCCCTGCGCACGAAGATGCAGATCATCTTCCAGGACCCGTTCTCCTCGCTCTCCCCGCGTATGCCGGTCGGCGAGATCATCGGCGAGGCCGTGCGCGAGCACAACCTCGTCCCGAAAGCGGAATTCGACGATTATATCGATCAGGTCATGGACAACTGCGGCTTGCAGCCGTTCCATAAGGACCGCTACCCGCACGAGTTCTCCGGTGGCCAGCGCCAGCGTATCTGCATCGCGCGTGCGCTCGCGCTCAACCCCGAGTTCATCGTCTGCGACGAGCCGGTCTCCGCGCTCGATGTGTCCATTCAGGCGCAGATCATCAACCTGCTGAACGAATTGCAGGATAAGTACAAGCTGACGTACCTCTTCATCAGCCACGACCTCTCTGTTGTCGAGCACATCTCCGACACCGTCGGCGTCATGTACCTCGGCAACCTTGTGGAGTACGGCGCGAAGGAAGATATCTTCCGCAACCCGCTCCACCCCTACACGAAGGCGCTCTTCTCCGCCATCCCCATCCCCGACCCGAAGGTGAAGATGAACCGCATCGTGCTCGAGGGCTCCATCCCCTCCCCCGCCAATCCGCCCAAGGGCTGCAAATTTCACACTCGCTGCGCCAACTGCATGGCCTGCTGCAAGGAGGAAGCACCCGTCCAGCGCGAGATCGAGCCGGGACACTTCGTGTGCTGCCACCTGTACGATAAGTGATGAAAAAGGACGACTTCTACGAAGAGGACGACGGCCGCACGATTGCCGACATGAGCGGCATCGAGCGCCAGCCGGTCTTTCTCCCGCATTTTCACCGCAAGCGCAGCGACTTTTCCGCGCCCGACGCGCCCCGCGCAAACGATCGCCCGTGGGAAAGCGCTGCCGGTGAGCTGACGCGCGAGGAGCGTAACGCCGCCATCCGCGGCGCGCTCAAGGCGGGACTGTTGATTGCAGGCGTGTATATCCTCGCCGCCGCGGCGCTGATCGTCGCGATGCAGCTGCTCTGGTCTTAAATACAAAAAAAGGAAGACTCATTCGAGTCTTCCTTTTTTTATTTCCCTGCACGGCCAACGACAAATCGCTCTCTTTTCTTCGGATTTCAGATTGTTTTCATCTTTATTCTATGATATACTGGATAAGTTGTATGTCGTAAAAAGAGAGAGGAGATTCTTCATGGATCATAAAAGAGATTCCTTTTCCGGCAAGATCGGCTTTGTTCTTTCAGCTGCGGGCGCGTCCGTCGGCCTCGGAAACATCTGGCGCTTCCCCTATCTGGCCGCCAAATACGGCGGCGCTATTTTTCTGCTGATCTACATCGTTCTGGCGATGACCTTCGGCTATACGATGATCATTGCCGAGACTTCGATTGGCCGCATGACCGGCAAGAGTCCGGTCGGCGCTTACAAGTCCTTCGGCGATAAGCCCGCCCTGCGCGCGGGCGGCTGGATCAACGCCATCATCCCGATTCTGATCGTCCCCTATTATTCCGTCATTGGCGGCTGGGTCATCAAATATCTGGCGGAATATCTGATGGGCAAGGCGCACCTCGTCGCGGAGGACGGCTATTTCTCGTCCTTCATCTCCAACGGGGTGTCCTCGGAGCTGTGCTTTCTGATCTTCACCGCCATGACGCTGGCGATCATCTTCGCGGGCGTGGAAAACGGCATTGAGCGCGTCTCCAAAATCATGATGCCCATTCTCGTGGTGCTGTCGCTGATCATCGCCGTGTATTCCGTGACGCGCCCCGGCGCGATGGAAGGCGTCAAATACTTTCTGGTGCCCAACCTCGATAATTTCTCCTGGATGACGGTCGTCTCCGCCATGGGGCAGATGTTTTATTCTCTGTCCATCGCCATGGGCATTCTCATCACCTTTGGCTCCTACATGAAAAACGACATCTCGATTGAGAGCTCCACCCACAATGTGGAGGTCTTCGACACGGCCATCGCCATCATGGCGGGCCTGATGATCATTCCCGCGGTGTTCGCCTTCTCCGACGGCGATCCCAGCGCACTCAAGGCCGGTCCCTCGCTGATGTTCATCACCATTCCGAAGGTCTTCGATTCCATGGGCTTCGGCACAGTGATCGGCATTGCGTTCTTCCTGCTGGTGCTGTTCGCCGCGCTGACGAGCTCTATCGCGCTGACGGAAAGCGCCGTCTCCACCTTGCAGGACGAGCTGCACTGGAGCCGCAAGAAGTCCACGAGCATCATGGGCGTTTCCATGGTCCTCCTCGGCAGCCTGTCCAGCCTCGGCTACGGCCCGCTGGCGAATGTCACTGTGCTCGGCATGCAGTTTTTGGACTTTTTCGATTTTCTGACCAACTCCGTGATGATGCCCATTGCGGCCATCGCGAGCTGCCTTCTCGTCTCCCGCGTGATCGGCGTTGACCGCATCGCCGACGAGGTCACGCTGAACGGCGCGCCTTTCCGCAGAAGAAAGGTC